>JAISNZ010000049.1 GCA_031275955.1 Desulfovibrio sp.
GGAGATCTGGTTCAGCCAGGGCAGGGTCGAGAACTGGGCCAGGGTGGCGGGAAAGACCAGCAGGCTACCGGCGAAGATGGGGGGAATGACCCCGGCCGTGTTCAGGCGCAGGGGCAGGTGGGTCGTCTGGCCGCCGAAAATCTTCCTGCCTTGCTGGCGCTTGGCGTAATGGATGGGGATGCGCCGCTGGGAACGCTCAAAAAAGACGATGGCCACCATCACCGCCAGGATGAGGACCGCCAAGATGGGGAGCAGGATATAGGGGATGGACTTGCCGGAAAGCGAGGCCGTCTGTGACAGGGCGGTGGGAATGCCGGCCACGATGCCGGCGAAGATGATCAGCGAGATGCCGTTGCCGATGCCGCGCGAGGTAATCTGCTCGCCCAGCCACATGATCAGCACGGTGCCGGCCGTCATGGTGATCACGGTAACGAGTTCGAAAAGGGGGCCCTGCGCGGCCACGATGTCCACGGTGACGCCGCCGGCCGTGGGCAGGCCGCGTTCCAGCATCACCGCGAGGCCATAGCCTTGAACCAGGGTGATCAGGACGGTGCCGTAGCGGGTGTACTGGGTGATCTTCTTGCGCCCCGCGGCCCCTTCCTCCTTGGCCATGCGCTTGAGATCCGGGCTCAGGACCTGCAGGAGCTGCATGATAATGGAAGAGGAGATATAGGGCATCACCCCCAGGGCGAAAATGGAGATATTGCGCAGACCGCCGCCGGAAAACATATCCAGAACGCCGAACAGGGTCCCCTGGGCCTGGCGGAAAAATTCGGCCATGGCCTGGGTATCCACGCCGGGAATGGGCACATGCACCCCGGCCCGGTACAGCAGGAGCAGGAGAAAGGTCCAGCCGAGCTTGCGCCACAGTTCCGGAACACTGGCCAGATTTTTCACGCCCTGGACCGACATGGCTATCCTTCCGCCCCTTCCAGAGCCCGGGCCGCGCCGCCCGCCTTTTCCAGTTTTTCCCTGGCCGAGGCGCTGAAGCGATGAGCCTCCACCGAGAGCGGCGCGGAGAGATCCCCGTCGCCGAGGATCTTCACCGGGGCGCCGGACCTGGCCAGGCCGCGCGCATAGATGTCCTCCAGGCTGACCGTCGTCCGCCCCGCAAAGGCCTGGGCAAGACGCTCCAGACTGATCACGCTGTAGCGAACCCGGAAGAGGGCGTTTTTGAAGCCCCGTTTGGGAAGACGGCGTTGCAGGGGCATCTGCCCCCCCTCGAAACCGGCGGACACACCGCCGCCCGAACGGGCGTTCTGCCCCTTGTTGCCCCTGCCGGACGTGCAACCGAGGCCGGAACCCGAGCCGCGGCCGACCCGCTTGCGGGTCTTGCGTTCCTCGGGAAAGGGATAAAGGGTATCAAGCCTCATGGCGCACCACCTTGACCATATGGACAACCTTGGCAATCATGCCCCGAATGGCGGCGGTATCCTGAAATTCCCTGACGCTGTGCATCCTGCGCAGCCCGAGGGCGTCAAGGACCCGGCGCTGCTTTGGCAGGGCGCCGATGCGGCTGCGGATGAGTTCAATCTTGATCATGACCATATCCTGTTCTTCAAGGGATGCCTTTTTCTACTTGCGGGGGGTCGCCAGCTTCCTGCCCCGCACGTCGCTGACGGCCTCGGCGCTGCGCAGCGAGCCCAGACCCTCCACCGTGGCCCGCAGGACATTGTGGGGGTTATTGGTGCCGATGGCCTTGGCCAGAACGTCGGAAACGCCCACGGCTTCCATAACGGCGCGCACGGCCCCGCCGGCGATGATCCCGGTGCCCCGCGAGGCGGGCTTGAGCATGACCTGGCCCGCGCCGTAAGTGCCAAGCACCTCATAGGGCAGGGTGCCCTCGACCAGGGGAACCCGGATCATGGTCTTGCGCGCCCGCTCCGTGGCTTTGCGCAAGGCTTCCGGAACTTCCTGGGCCTTGCCCAGGCCGTAGCCCACGGAACCCTTTCCATCGCCCACGACCACCAGGGCGGAGAAGCTGAACCGCCGGCCGCCTTTGACAACCTTTGCCACCCGATTGAGGGAGACGATCTTCTCGATCATTCCCGCTTCATTTTGTTCCATGAATGTCCCCGCGGAGGATTTAGAAGTCCAGGCCGGCTTCCCGGGCGCTGTCGGCCATCACCTTGATGCGCCCGTGGTACAGGTAGCCGTTGCGGTCAAAAACAATGCCGGAAATGCTCTTTTCCTTGGCCAGCCGCGCGATTTCCCGACCCACCAGCTCAGCGCCGGCCTTGTTGCCGCGGGCTGTTCCACCGGCCTTGCCCAGGCCGAGGGTGGAGGCGCTCACCAGCGTGGCCCCGGCGGTATCGTCCACAATCTGCGCGTAGAGGTGCATATTGGAGCGGAAGACGACAAGGCGCGGCCGGGCCGGCGTGCCGGTTATCTTCTTGCGGATGCGAACCTTGCGGCGCTTTCGCGCCGCGTCTTTGGAAACTGCCATGGGTCACCTGCCTACTTCTTGCTGCCGGACTTGCCGACCTTGCGGCGGATCTGTTCGTTTTCATAGCGGATTCCCTTGCCCTTGTAGGGCTCGGGCTTGCGCAGACGGCGAATGCGGGCGGCCATTTCCCCCACCTCTTCCTTGGAAATGCCGCTGATGGTCAATTTCTGGCCCTCAACCCTGGCCTCAATGCCCCTGGGCAGATCCACGAAGACCGGATGGGAAAAGCCCAGGGCCAGCTCCAGCACATCGCCCTTCACCGCCACCCTGTATCCCACGCCGATGACTTCCAGGGTTTTGGAGAAACCCTGGGAAACCCCCTGCACGCAGTTGGCGAGAAGGGTCCGGCGCAGGCCGTGCCGGGCGCGGGCCAGACGGGATTCCTCCCTTCTGGAGATGGTCACGCCGGATTCATCCACGGCATATTCAAGGCAGGCCTCCAGGGGCGTGCTCAGGGTCCCCCGGGGGCCTTTGACCGTAACCACGTCGGCGGCCAGGGAAACTTCCACCCCCTTGGGGAGAGGAATGATTTTTTTACCTATTCTGGACATGTCCGCCCCCTACCAGATTTCACAGAGAAGTTCCCCGCCCACCCGCTTTTCCAGGGCGGTGGCCCCGTCGAGCACGCCGCTGGAGGTGGACAGGACGCAGATGCCAAGGCCGTTCTGCACCCGGGGGATGGAGGTGAAGCCGACGTAGGAACGGCGGCCGGGCTTGCTCACCCTCCTGAGGCCGGAAATGGCCGGCCGGCCCTGATGATATTTCAGGGCAAGGACAATATCCTTGTCGCCGAGAGTAATGTCGTCCACATACCCTTCCTGCTTGAGGATGGCGGCGATGGATGCCTTCATCCTCGAGCGCGGCACACTCACTTCCTTATGCAGGGCCAGGTGCGCGTTGCGGATACGCGTAAGCATATCGGCAATGGGATCGGTCAGCATGGGTTTCTCCTTGTTGCTTACCAGCTCGACTTGCGTACGCCCGGAAGCTCCCCGCGCAGGGACATGTTCCGGAAGCAGATGCGGCAGAGGCCGAATTTGCGCATGAAGGCGCGGGAACGGCCGCAAACGGGACAGCGATTGTAGCCGCGGGCGGAAAACTTGGGCGCGCGTTTCGCCTTTACTTCAAGAGAGGTACGGGACAAGGCATTTCTCCTTACTTTCTGAAAGGCATGCCCAGCTGTTCCAGCAGGAGCTTGCCTTCCTTGTCCGAGTTGGCCGAGGTGACAATCGTGATGTTCATGCCCTTGGGAGTATCCACCCTGTCGGCCTCAAGCTCCGGGAAAATGGTGTGTTCCCTGACGCCCAGGGTAAAATTTCCCCGCCCGTCAAAGCCGCGATCCGGGATGCCGCGAAAGTCGCGCACCCTGGGCAGGGCGAAATTGAGCAGCTTGTCCAGGAAATCCCACATCCGCCCGCCGCGCAGAGTCACCCTGCAACCGATGGGCATCCCTTCGCGCACCTTGAAGGCCGCGATGGACTTCCGGGCCCGGGTCACAACCGCCCTCTGGCCGGCAATGGCGGAAAGCTCATTGACGGCTTCCTCCATCAGCTTGTTGTTCTGCGAAGCCGCGCCGATGCCGATGTTCAGGGAAATCTTCTCAATTCCGGGAATCTGCATGACGGAGGTATAGCCAAATTCCTTCTGCAGGACAGGGGCAACGCTTTCTCGGTATTGCTTTTCCAGGCGTGTCATTTTTTCTTTCCACCCTGAGCAAGAATTTCATTGCATTTTTTGCAGAAGCGGACGCGCTTCCGAATCTTTTTGCCGTCCGCGCCGGTTTCCTCCAGATAGCGGTAGCCGACGCGGGTGGGCTTGGTGCAGGCGGGACAAACCAGGGCGAGATTGGAGATGTGCAGGGGCATCTCCTTCTCAATCCGTCCGCCCGGCTGCGACTGCTGGGGGTTGGGCTTCACATGGCGGATGCCCATGTTCACCCGCTCCACCAGAGCCCGATCCTTTTTGCGCAGGATCTTCAGAATCTTGCCGACCTTGCCCTTGTCTTTGCCGGCCAGGACCATTACGGCATCGTCCATATGAATGCGGTACTGTTTCATGGCCTCTCCTACAGGACTTCCGGAGCAAGGGAGACGATCTTCATGAAATTTTTGGCCCGAAGCTCTCTGGCCACAGGACCGAAGATCCGCGTCCCCACGGGATCGCCCTGCTTGGTAAGCAGCACGGCCGCGTTGGTGTCGAATTTGATGTACGTTCCGTCTGGACGGCGAAGCTCTTTGGCCGTACGGACAATAACGGCCTGCATCACCTCGCCCTTTTTCACCTTGCTGTGCGGGATGGCATCCTTGACCGAAACAACGATGATATCTCCCACAGAGGCGTATCTCCGTTTCGAGCCGCCAAGCACCTTAATGCAGGCAACTTCCTTGGCGCCGGAGTTGTCCGCAACTTCCAACGAGCTTTCTACCTGTATCATGGCGGCTCCTTAGACGGCCTTTTCCACTATGGAATAAAGATGCCAGCGCTTGTTGCGGCTCAGGGGGCGGTATTCGATAATCTTTACCGTATCGCCGACGCCGCATTCGTTCCCGGGGTCATGGGCCATAAACTTCTTGTGGCGCCGGATGAATTTCTTCAGCAGGGGATGCTGCACCAGGGTTTCGACCCGGACCACAATGGTCTTGTCGCTCTTGTTGCTGACCACAGTGCCCACAAGGGATCTGCCCTTCTTGTACTCAAGGTCTGCTGCCATCTTAAGCCCCCACTTCCTTCTGCTTGATCAGGGTCAGGATGCGCGCGACGCGGCGCCTGGCGGCCGGTATGGCCGCCACGTTTTCCAGTTGCGAGGTCGCATGGCGGAAACGCAGGGTAAACAGCTCCTTGCGCGTCTCCTCCAACCTGGTCCGCAAGTCCTCCAGGCCGAGGGCCTCAAATTCCCGCATGGCGCGGCCGGTGGCCTTTTTCCGGAGCAGGGCCTCGCGCAGGGCAAGGGCCTTCGCCTCGCGGGCGCGCGTCTTGCCCGCGCCCTGGATTTCCGGCCGGTTTTTCGCGGGTTTGGCCCGATAGCGTTCCAGACGCCTCGGTTTCCTGGTCACAGAACTCATGCCGCGCCCTCCCGCACCACAATATGGGTCTTGATGGGAAGCTTGTGGGAGGCCCTGATCAGGGCCTCTTTGGCCAATTCCAAGGATACCCCTTTGATCTCGTAAAGAATGCGCCCGGGCTTGACCGGGGCATACCAGCCGGCCGGAGCGCCCTTGC
>JAISNZ010000062.1 GCA_031275955.1 Desulfovibrio sp.
GAGGATTGGCGCCTTCCCTGACGGTGAAGAACAGGCTGAACCCGGCTTGCCGGGCCAAGGCGCCGGCTTCTGGGCAACAGGCGCCCCAGGGCCAGCAGAGGGTGTCCAGGCCATGCCCGAGAATGGCTTCCAGATCCTTTTTGCCCCAGGCGATTTCCCGCCACATGCGTTCTTTCCTTTCCTCATCGTTTTCCAGCCGTCCCAGGCGGCCGGCAAAGCCTTCCACCAGCCGGCGCAAGGCCTGAACATTGTCCGGATGGGAGAAAAAGCGGTCCGCCTGTTCATAGTCCTGAGGCACTAGATCCGCGACCGCCTTTTTCAGGTCAGGATTCGGGAGAAAGGCCCTGTTTTGCAGCCCGGGAACGACCTTGAAGGCGGGCATTCCCCAGACATGGGGATCCTCTGTCAGAAAAAAGGTGCGCAACTGGTTTCCGGGCCGGAGAAAATTCTTGAACTCCGGAGAGCGGCAGACTCCGTAGTGTCCGCGCCCGTGCGCGGCCACGGCCATGACCCCGCTCTCTTCCATGGCCCGCGCCTCGCCGCGGTTGCAGAACAGATCCTGCCTGACCAGATAGCCCAGGGCGTTTTTCCGGATCGGCCGGTTGACCTCATCCCGGATGGCGGTTCGTCCGGAGAGGACATCGGCCAAAGGTACCCTGGGAACCGTCTCCTCCTCCAGCCTGTTCGCCACGGCGAAGATCACTCCCTTGTGGCCGTAGCGGTGCAGCAGGGGAAAGGCGTGCAGGTAGTTGTCCAGATAGCCGTCGTCAAAGGTCAGGAGCACGCTTTTTTCCGGCAGAAAGGCGCCGTCCCGGAGAAAGGCGCCGGCCTCCTCCAGGCTGACGCCGCGCCAGCCGTTTTCGGCCAGAACGCGGCAATGTTCCGCAAATCTGTCGCGGGAGACGGCAATGGTATTTTCATGGTCGCTGATGTAATGATACATAAGCACCGGAAGACTCCGGGCAGGACGGCTTTTCACGTTCTTCCCCAAGGGACGGCTGTTTTGGGAAAATTCCCCGGCGCGCCTGCTGATATATGCGTTAAAGAGTAAACTTTTTAACGCAGAATCGCCGGCCGAAAACGTGGTTTTTGGCCGACTTACGCCGCTTCGCGGCGCATCTGCCTTACGGCCGATGTTTACTGATTTCTGCGTAAATCAGTAAAGGCGCGGCGAGCTTGACTCTTACCGGATGCATCTTATTTCTGCAAGAGACGGACAGGCCTCCGGAGACTATGACTCCGGGGCCGGCGCCGGACAAAGGTTGCGGCCCAAAGGAGAACACTGTTGCATGAGCGTGGAATATAAGGATTATTATAAGATCCTCGGAGTTCCGAGAACCGCTACCCAGGAGGAGATTTCCAAAGCCTTCAGGAAGCTGGCCCGTACGCACCATCCGGATCTCAACCAGGGCGACAAAAAATCTGAAGCGCGTTTCAAAGAGATCAACGAAGCCAACGAGGTTCTGAAGGATCCGGAGAAGCGCAAGCTGTATGATCATCTTGGTCCCGACTGGCAGCACGGCCAGAAGTTTCAGCGGCCGGGGCAGGAAAATATGCGTTTTTCCTTTGGCGGCTCGGGTGGGGGATTCGCCGGTTCGGGCTTCAGCGATTTTTTTGAAACCCTTTTCGGTTCCGGAGCCTTTGGCGCTGAGGGCGCGGGCAGCCGCTTCAGCGGCGGCGGATTTGGCGGCTTCGATGGGGGGCGCTTTGGCGGATTTTCCCCGCAGAAGCAGAAGGGCAGAAACATGGAGGCCGGTCTTGCCCTCAGCCTGGAGGAAGCCTTTGTCGGCGGCAAAAAGACCATCACCTTGCAGGGACCGGGCCAGGGCGGCCGCTCCCTGGAGGTCACCCTTCCCGCCGGCGTCAAGCATGGAGCCCGTATCCGTCTGGCGGGGCAGGGAGATGCCTCCCCCTCCGGTCCTGCCGGAGACCTTTTTCTGAAAATTTCCATCCTGCCTCACCATCTGTTCACCCTGGACGATGCCGATGTGATCTATGATCTGCGTCTGGCTCCCTGGGAAGCGGCTCTGGGCGTCAAGGTGCGAGTGCCCACCCTCTCCGGCGACGTGGACCTGAACATCAAACCCGGCGCCGACAGCGGCAAGAAACTGCGTTTGCGGGGCAAGGGTCTGGGGAGCGGAAACCAGAAAGGGGATCAGATCATCCGCGTCACCGTTGTGGTCCCGGAGGCCACAAGCCCCGAGGAAAAGGAGCTGTGGGAAAGACTGCGGGCGATTTCCCCCTTCCACCCCCGATCCGTTTCGCCTTGAGATTGTGAGGAGTTATTTTATGGATATGCGTCAATTTACCGAAAAATCCCGGCAGGCGCTCGGGGCCGCTCAGGATATCGCCGCGCGCCTGGGGCATCAGCAGGTGGATGTCGAGCATCTGGCCCTTGCCCTGGCGCGGCAGGAGGGGGGCCTTGTGCCCCGCCTGCTGGAGAAGATGGAGATCCGGACGGGGGCCTATGAACAGGCCTTGGAACAGGATTTGCGCAAAAAGCCTTCGGTGAGCGGTTCGGGCAGCGGCGAACTTTCCCTTGCCCCCAGACTGCACCGGCTCCTCCTGCGCGCTCAGGATACGGCCAGGGGCATGAAGGACGAATTCGTCAGTGTGGAGCACATCTTCCTGGAAATGACCACGGAAGGCGGCGGCACGGTCATCGGCAAGGTGAACGGCATTTTCGGCATTACCAAAGACAAGCTGCTCCAGGCCATGAGCGCGGTGCGCGGCAACCAGCG
>JAISNZ010000028.1 GCA_031275955.1 Desulfovibrio sp.
GCATTTCCCATGCCGTTGTGCAACGTATCACGGCGGCTACCGCAACCCATGCGCCGGATGAATCTCCCGCTTCACCGCCATGTTCCGCCATTCTTGTGCCCCGCGCCTTGTGGGAGGGGCCGCGGATTTTTTCGAGGGGGCGAGCAGAACGCTTGCGGAACTGAAAGCGGGGGAGGCGTCATGACCGGGGGCGCGGCTTGCGGTTCAGCGTATGGTGACGGAAAGCTCTTTGCCGAAGGCCCCCGCGATTTTTTCCAGGGTCTTGAGGGTGGGGTTGGCTCTTTGCGGGTTTTCCAGGCGCTGGTACGCCTGATAGCTGAGGCCGAGCTTGCGGGCGATTTCCGTCTGGCTTTTGTCCCCCCGCAGCTCCCGCAGTTGCAGGGCCACAGCGATGTGGCCGGCCACGGAAACAGGATGCCCGCCCTGAAAAGACGGCGGCGGCACGGGGTTGCCGCGGGCGATTTCAACCGCCAGAACTCCGTCCAGGGCTTCCTTGGCCATAAGCAGGGCTTCCTCGCGGGAAAAGCCGCAGGTGACGACATTGGGCATGTCCGGGAACTGGGCGATATATTCCTCGCCCTCCTGTTCGATAACGCAGTGATACAACATGGCGTCCTACCTTTTTCCTCTATTCCCGCCTCTTTCAGTATCCGCTTCGCCAGATTGCCGATGTCCCTGCTGCCGTGCAGGGGCACCGGGACGGGACAGTTGCCTTCCTTGACGAAAATATGATGCGAGCCTTCGATGCGGTCGAGCTTCCAGCCGTTGGCTTTCAGGATGTCGATGAGTTGTCTCGCGTTCATGGGAGAACGATACAACTTTTATGTTGTACTGTCAAGCCCCGTTTGACAGTTTCTTCGCTTGCGGCGAGGGGGGAAAGCGACGGCAAAACGCTCACGGAACTGAAGGCAGGGGTCACGACGGATGTGCCCCCTGCGGAAAGCGGAGGCGGAGCGTGAGCCGGGCGGCGGCCTACAGCAGGGAGCGGTACGAGATGCCGTACTTTTCCGCCGCCTTTTTGGCCATGTCGATGCTGATGCGTCTGACGCCCCGCTCCAGTTCGGAAAGACGGGACTGCGAGATGCCCAGTGCTTCGGTCATCTGCTTCTGGGTCAGCCCTTCCCGCGCCCGCAATCCGGCCAGCGCCTTGCCGGGGTGGCTGTCCGGAAAGGTTTCCGCAAGGGAGTATGCGCGGTTTTCACGGGGCATGGGTTTGCTCTTACCGGCTCAGGTGTATTTCCATCCTGCGGCCGAGAGCGCGAAGGGCGGCGTCAATGCCGTCGATGCGCGTGGTATGTCGGAGATTGGTCAGGCGGTTGACTTCCTGTGGGCTGGTTTTCATGAGTCGCGCCAGTTCGGCGGGCCGGACGTCCTGAAGCGCCATCTCGTTGAGCAACAAGATTTTGGCGGACAGGCTCGGGGGGAGTTCCACGACGCGTTGCCCGTGTTCCGGAGCGGAAGGGGTCGGAACCGCCCGCTTGTCGTCAAAATAGAACTCCAGGGCGGTTTCCAGAGCTTCCCGCGCCATGCGCAGGGCCTCTTCTTCCGTTTCTCCCTGAGTGACGGCTTCCGGAATGTCAGGGAAGGTCACGACATAGCCGCCTTCGTCCGGGGTAAGGGTGACAGGAAATTTCATATCCACCTCGTATTGTTATTTCAGACCGAGCTGCTTTTTGATCGCTTCGACCGTGCCTTTCTTCAATTCGGCGTTGTGCATGGGCAACACGGACTGCTTCCCGTTCAGAGTGACCTTGAGGTGCGACCCTTTTCCGGAGCTGAAGGTTGCGCCCTGTTCGGCCAGCCAACGCTTGAATTCCTTACTGTTCATGGGCGGAGTATAAACAAAATTGTTTATACTGTCAAAAAAATCCGGAAAGTAATCGTTGCCGTCTGAAAGAGGCGTTGCCGTAACAACAAAAGGGCGCGGTCAGCTAGCACCTGCCCGCTCCCCGGCAGAGGAACCAGCTATGCCGGATAGCCTCCAACCAAGGTCCAGCATAGCTTCCCCGGGCGGGTTCCGTCAAGAACCCGCCGCAACCGCGAGACGGAGCGAGTATGAGCGAGCAGCCGACAGCGGCCGCGGCTATCGACGATCTTCTTGAGCGCAGCAGCAGCACGGATATCCCCCTGCTGCTCCGCGCCAAGGAGGAAGCCAAGCGTCTGGTCAAGGACGACCCCTCGGCCACCAACCTCGCCGCTCTGGACCGCGCCAACAGGATGTTGAGGGACGCTATGACGCAACAAGCGGGCAGCAAAAACTTTCAGGACGTGGCAGCCGTGCTGGCCCACCTGACGGACGAAGGCCGCAAGGTCAGCCAGTCGCAGATTTACAAGGACGTGAAGCGCGGCTTTCTGCGCCGGGAAAAGGACAGAACCTTCACCAAGCGCAATGTGGATGTCTACGCCAGCACCTTGCAGGTGACCTCCCTGCCGGAGCGGGAGACGGACGAACTGCAGATTCTGGCCAAGGACGAATTGCAGGAAAAGGTGGCCCGCCTGCGCGAGCAGCGGGAAGACATGGCCTTTGACCGGGCCGTGAAGCAGGGCAAGTTCATCCGCAGGGACGACGTGTCTCTGGAACTGGCAAGCCGGGCGGCGGCCCTGGATATCGGCCTGCGCTCGGTCTTCCAGCTCATGGCCCCGGAATACGTCAAGCTGGTGGGCGGCGATACGGGCAAGACCCAGGAATTGATCGACGCCTTTGAGAAACAACTGGACGCCGCGTTGACCGAATATTCGCGGCCCATGGAATTCAGGGTGGAGTTTGTCGATGAGGAATCAGGAGCGACAGGCGTCGCCTCCGGCGTCGGGAAAGACCCGCCGCAAGGGGCGGAAGAAGACGGACCCGGAGCGGAACGGGAAGATTGAAAAACCGCGCATTCTCCGCTTCAGGACGCGGGATCTCCCCTCCTGCATCCATCCGGAAACGGCGGCTGTGGTGCGGAGCATCGTGGCCGAGCGCGGTTCCCTGGGCTGGAAATGGGTCTGGCGCACGGGCGAGCGGGCCGTCTTCCGGCACCGCTCGCCCGTGCCGGTCAGCCGGTGGGCCGAAAAGCACCGCGTGGTGCATCTCTCCTCCCGCCCGGGGCCGTGGCGCAACGCCGTCACCCCCTACAACGCGGGCATCATGGACGCGTCATATTTCTCCAGCGTCCAGGTCATCTCATTGATGAAATGCCCGCAAAGCGGCGGCACCGAGGGCGTGCATAACTGCATCGCCTACGCCATCGACCGCGCCCCCGGGCCGGTGCTCTACGTCTATCCGGACGAACCCACAGCCCGGGAGAACGCCCGCGACCGCATCATCCCCATGCTCCACGCCAGCCCCCGCCTGGCCGAATACCTGACCGGCCTGTCCGACGATCTGGCGTCTCTGCGCCTGAATCTGGCCCACGTCACCATCTATATGGCCTGGTCCGGTTCTCCGGCCCGGCTCGGCAACAAGCCCATCCGCTATCTGGTGCTGGACGAACTGGACAAGTTCCAGAACACCCGGCGCGAGGCCCGCTCGGAAAATCTGGCCGAAAAGCGGGTCATTACCTGGGGCCGGCGGGCCCGCATCTGGAAGATCAGCACGCCGACGATGGTCGACGGCCCCATTCACGCGGCCTTCAAAAAGTCTGAAATCCGTTTTCGTTACTATGTGATCTGCCCGGAATGCGGCTGCGAGCAACTCATGGATTTTGAGCGCATCATGCGGGATCCGGAAGCGGGAGATCCGGAAACCGTCCGCTCCCGGCGTCTGGCGTGGTACGAGTGCGCCCATTGTCAGGCGCGCTGGACGGATGTGGACAGGGACATGGCCGTGCGGGCCGGGCTGTGGCGGGACGAAGCCTCGGGCCTGGCTCTGGAGGATGCGCTGGAACGGTTCCGGCCCATTTCCATCGGCTTTCACCTTCCGGCCTGGATTTCGCCCTTTGTGCCCCTGGCGGACATCGCGGCCAAGGCCCTGGAATACGAGCTGACCCAGGACATGGCCGTGTACAAGGATCTCCAGAACAACTACAAGGCCGAACCTTGGGAGGAGCGGTTCGAGGTCCGCTCCGAGAACGCGATCCTGGCCCTGTGCGACGACAGGCCGCGCGGCCGGGTGCCCGGTCCCTTGCCTCCCGCAGCACCAGGAGAGCCGCCGCGCGAGCGCGTGGCCTGCCTGCTGGCCGGGGTGGATACCCAACTGCGCTATTTCCGTTATGTGATCCGGGCCTTCGGTTTCGGGGAGGAAGCGGAGAGCTGGCTGATCCAGGAAGGGACGGCCCCCTCGCTCAAGGCATTGGACGATCTGTTCTGGCATTCGTCGTATCCGGACGCGGACGGCAGGCCGCATCTGGTGCGGGCGGCGATTATCGACGCCATGGGCGAGCCCACCCGCACGGCCCAGGTGTACGCCTGGGCGGCCCATAACCGCGGGCGGGTCTTCCCTTCCCAGGGCGTGCACGCGCCCTCGACCCCCGTGGGCTACGCGCCGCAGGAATACTTTCCCGGCCCCAAGGGCGAGCGGATCAAAATTCCGGGCGGCATCCTGCTGCACAGGGTGGACACGACGCTGTTCAAGGGCGTGCTGGCCAACCGGCTGGCCATCCGGCCGCAGGATCCGGGGGCCTTCCACCTGCACGCCGACGCCGACAAGATGCTGGAACTGTACGCCAAAGAAATGGTTGCCGAGGTCTGGGATCCGGAAAAGGCCCTGTGGGATAACCCCAAGCGGAAGCCTAACCACGCCTGGGACTGCGAATATCTGCTCTGGGCCCTGCATTGGATGCTGGGCG
>JAISNZ010000244.1 GCA_031275955.1 Desulfovibrio sp.
TGCCCAATCCGTCGAACCCCAGCCTGGTGACGCAGAACAACAACTGGACAAACATCATCCAGACGCCGCAGGGGCACTCGCTGGTCATGGTGGATAACCTCAGACAAAAGAGCAGGGAAACGCGGCTGACCTCCAGTCAGGGGCACAGCCTGAGCATGAAGGATGACCTGGACAAGCGGGAACTGATGCTGTCTTCAGCCAACAACAACAACTATGTGCGCATCATCCAGAAAAAGTGAGGATCCCTGGAGAAAAGGCCTCCTTTCCCGGCAGCTTTTGCGGTACCGGAAAAACACCCTCCCGCCGTTGTTGCGGGCGACAGAAACAGGCGTGGAGAAAAAAACGCGAAAAAGGAAGGGGCGAAATGGCTGTTGAAGACGCTAAGGTAATAGACAATCCGGGTGTTCACATCAACACGGAGGGAGATATCTTTATTAACGCGGACGGCGACTATACCCTGGTGTGCCAGGACCAGAACCTCCACGTAAACAACATAAACAAACATGTGACCTCGGGAGAGACATGGGCCCTTTTCCTCGGCGCCAACCAAACCATGAAGGCGGGGGCGGACGCCACAATAAAAGCCGGTCTTGACGTCACGGCCAAGGCGGCACTCGACGTGTCTCTTTTCGCCGGGGCGAAGGTCGAGGTCTCAATCGCCGGCATCCTCAAAGTTTTGGGCACAAAGACGAAAACAGTCGGCGTCTTGACCAGCCTCCTCGGCGACGCGACGGAGGCGGCGGCGATGAAGGACAGGGTTGCCGCGCTGGAGAATCGCGTCTCGGCGGAAAACATGGCCGCCCTCGCGTCCACCATGCTAACGGCCGGCAACGCCATTCAATCCGTTGCCTCCTATACGCGGACAATAGCGGCGGCGGTCAATCTCGTTGGCGACCAGTCGACTCTGGCGACTTTAGACACTACGATCACCAATTTGAATACCAAAATCAGCTCGCTGACAACGATCGTCTGAAGCGGCATGAAAGTATACAAGGACAACGAACACTGCCTGACCGTGCGCCCTTTCTCCTGGCGGGGGAAACGGTATCTTGCGCTCTGCGTGGGCCAGTACGTCGCCCTCGATCCGGAGGGAGGAAGGGGCCGCGTCCGCCCGGAGCAGGACTTCTGGAAGGAAGTCCCGGACGTCTTCGCCGCCCTGAATCAGGCCCCGGTCCTGGACGCGGGCCTGCCCAAGCCCGGGGCCGAAGTGCTGCTGGCGGCCTTCTGCCGCGCGCCCGGCAAAAGACCCGTGCCCGCGCTGGAAGCGGCCTTCCGGGTGGGGCCGGTAGAGCGGCGCCTGGCCGTGTTCGGAGACAGGCAGCGCCTGCCCGGCGGCGGATTCTCCGAGCCTCTGCCCTTTGTTTCCCTGCCCCTGACATGGGACCGCGCCTTCGGCGGGCCGGACTTTCCGGCCAATCCGGCGGGCAGGGGCCTGGACGGGGACAACGCCCCCTCCTCCCTTGCCCCCAATCTTGAAGATCCGGATCACTTCCTGCTCTCCGGGGACGACAGGCCGGCTCCCGCCTGCCCCTTCCCTCTGGGTCTGGACAATCCGGCGCGCCGCGCCCTTTCCGGCACCTACGACAAGGCCTGGCTGGAGACGCGCTGGCCCGACCTTCCCGATGACCTGAACCCGGAATTCTTTTACAGCGCCCAGCCCGCCCAGCGGCTCGCCGGGCGCGGCCCGGCTGACGCTCCCCTCTTTTTCCGGGGCGACGAGGAGGTGGAAATCCTCGGCATGTCCCATGAGCATCCCCACATCCGCTCCCGCCTGCCCGAAGTCCGCATCCGGGCCTTCGTGACCACGGCGGAGCGTTTTGTCCCCTTTGCCCCGGCGCGAACGGCCGCAACGCGGACGGAGAAGGAAGAAAAAGCCCCCCTGCCCTACGCCAAGGATCTGGACCAACCCGGTCTTTTTCAGGAAGTGGAGCTGCGCCTGGACACGGTCTGGCTGCTGCCCGACCTCTTGGGCGCCTTTACCCTGCGCCGGGGTTTGCTGCCGGTGGAAGACGACGAGATGGACGACATCCTGCGCGTCTATGTGGCCACGGAAGATCCGCGCGATCCGCCGCATTCCCTGGAATATCATCTGGAGAAGCAGAAAAAGCGCCTTCGTCCCGCTCTGGAAATCGACCTCGCCCCCCTGGCCGCGGCCCGGGACAAAACCGCCAAACTCGTGAAAAAAGCCCGGGATCTGCCCAAGATCCTGGCCAAAACCAAAAGGGATCTCCTGGGCCAGAGTCCGTCCCTGCCCGGCAGCCTGGGAGACTTCGTCCACTCGGCGGAAAAAACCTTCGCCACTGTCCGGACCACCCTGGACAAGCTGGAAAAACAGGTTCTGGCCCAGCGCGAACAATTCAGCCACCTCATGAGCTTTGGCCGCCTTCTGGAGATCTTCCCCCGCATACGGGCCGAGCTGGACGCCCAGGAAAAAAATCTGGAACTCGCCCTGCGCCAGACCCGCGATGCGCTGGAAAAAATGTCCGCCTTCGTCAAACAGGATCTGGGGCAAAATTTCGCGGACGGTCCGGGCGCGGCGGCACAGGCCGGCGCCATGCCCGGAGCCGCGCGGGCTAAACTCCAGAGGCTTCTGGCCGCGCTGGACAGCCTCACCCCGGACGGACAGCCCTGCATGCCGGAAGCCGTCAACCCCTGGCACGACCGGGGCGTCTCCCTGCTCCTCGCGGCCCGCCGCGCCCTGCGCCGCGCCGACGCCCTGCTGGCCGGGCTGGCCGCCCTGGGCTTTGAGCTGGAAACGCTGGAGGCCATCCCTCTCGGCCTGCGCGGAGAAGCGCTGGAAGAGGCGCCCGAAAACTGGGGCCTGGAACCGGGCCCGGCCTTCGTCATTCCGGCGGGCCTCTATGTGCCCCGCTTCGCGGGCAAGGCCCTCGTCGCCCTGCGCGTCTACCCCGCCCTTCCGGCCGGCGACGGGGGACAGTCCCGCCTGCGCGGCCTGGGCGCGGAGAACGCGGACATCTTCCTCGCGCCGGGGTCCGACCCCGCCCCGCTCTCCCTGCCCGCATCCCATCCGGACGGGGCCGTGTGCGTCGCCCCGGAGGATCTTTCGGCCCTCTTCGCGGAGCAGGAGGCCGGGGACTTCTGCCATATCGCGGCCGCCGCCGGCCCGGCGGAACTGGGCAAAATCAAGGACCTGCCTCCCCTCCTGCCCGACGTTCCCGCAGAGGAAGGCGGGCTGCCCCTGCTGCTCATCCTGCCGCACGGAGAAAGCGGGGAAAGGCTGTTCGCTCCCTGGCGCGCGGCCTACCCGGAGGCCATTCCCGTATACCTGCCGGACAGGTGCCCCCATGTCCTGGCCCTGGCGGCGCGGGGCCACAGGCTGCGCCGCCTGCTCCTGGACGCCCTCCCGCCGCGGCTTGCCGCCGTCCACGATTTTGATTTTCCCCTGCCGCCCAAAGACGGCCCACCGGCCCCCTTTACCCTGAACCTGCCTCTGCCCGGCAAAGAAGAAATCCAAGGCGGCATCGCACAACTGATGCAGGAGGTCACGGCGCACTACCTGGGCGTTCCGGGCCAGGGGGCCGGCTTGTCCGCCAGGGGCCTGCTGCTGGAAAACGCCCGCCGGGCGGGCTTGCCCGGGGAAAGTCTGGACAAAATGGAAGCCGCCGTCGCCGACGCCCTGAAGGCCCTGCCCGCCGGTCTTCCCTCCGCGCCGCCCAAGGCTCCGTCCGTTGCGGAAACATTGTCCCTGGTCGAAGAAAAACTGGCCGGCATGAAGGACTCCATGCTCGCCCTGGCCCCGCCCGACTCCAGGGAAAAACTGCTGCACTCCTTTGCCGCTCTGGATCAAATCCCGGCCGAAGCAGGCAAGATCCTGGCCCCGCTGGACAACCTGCCGGAAAAAATCAGGGCCGCCTTTGCCGCCAAAGGCATGGACCCAGACGCCCTGAAAAAGCCCTCCCGCGAAGAAGTGGAGGCCATGCTGGCCGCGGGCGAAAGCCTGAAGAACAAAAATCTGCAAGGCCTGGACCTCTCCGGCCTGGATTTTTCCGGCGCGGACTTGAGCCACGCCGTCTGCGTCAAAACGAACTTCGCCGGCTGCCGCCTGGACGGGGCCACATTCACCTTTACCGTGGCCAATGAGGCTGATTTCAGCCGGGCGAGCCTGCGCGGCGCTTTCTTCAAACAGACCGCGCTGCAAAAGGCCGCGCTGCGCGAGGCGGACTTCACCGCCGCCCAGCTGGAGCTTGTCACCTTGGGGGACTGCGAGGCCGCGGGAGCGGTCTTTGACCGGGCGGAGATCAAGCTCTGCAATTTCAGCAAGACCGCGCTGGAGGGGGCGCGTTTTGATCAGACC
>JAISNZ010000186.1 GCA_031275955.1 Desulfovibrio sp.
CAACTCCCTTTTGTCCATAAGGCTTCCTCCTTGTATGCTCTGCGCGGCATGCCCCCGCATGGCGCGACGAAAATCAGGCCAGACGGGTCCAGTCCGGTTCCTCCTCCACATCAAGAAAAAGGCGTTTCTGCCGGCCTGTTCCGCCGGAAGCCAGACGCACGCGGGAAAGGCGTAGGCCGAGGCGCCCGGCCACAAAGGCCAGCAGGGCCTCGTTGGCCTTGTTGTCCACCGCCGGGGCGGTCAGGCGGATGCCCAGCCTGTCCCGCCGCAAACCGACGCATTCCGATCTGCCGGCCCCCGGCTGCACCCGGACCAGAAGGTCCCAGCCGGAGGGAACCGCCCTGCGGACATAAACCGGCCGGGAGGGACCCTGGTCATTCATCCGGAACATCCCCGCCCAAAGACCTGCGGCCAAGGACGGCCATGGCCGTCTCCATGCGGGCGTCTTCCGACTGACTCAACTCCAGAAGACGCAAATGGCTCTCAATGACGGATCGCACCTTGAATTCAAACTGGGCCTTCAACTTCCGGGCGTCGGCAATTTCGTCAAGCACGCGGGCCAAACGCAGATTCCCCTGGTTTGTCAGGCTCTCCGCCCGGATCTGGGCCGTTTCCAGAATGGCCTGGGCTTCCCTCTGGGCCGCGGTCTTCAAATCCTCCGTGACCCGCTGCGTGGCAATGAGCGTTTCGCGCAGAGCCGTCTCCCGTTCGGAATATTCGGCCAGACGCTCCTCCAGACGGGTTATCTGATTCTGCAGGCGCACGCGGTCATCGCTCAAGCGGGCGATGGCGTCGGCCGCGTCATGCAGAAAGGAGTCCACCTCTTCAGGATCATAACCGCGAAAAGAGCGGGAAAAAGTATGGTTCAGAAGATCAATGCGGTTAACGCTCATTTCGGGTCAGACAGCTGTCAAACGGTGGCCAGGGCAATAATCAGATAGACGCAGATGCGGGAAACCGCCATTTTCAGGACTTGAATCCCCAGGAGGAGGACAAGGGGGGAAAAATCCAGGCCGCTTCTGTAGGTAAAGGGCAGATATTTCCGGATGCGCCAGAGCAGTGGCTCTGTCAGGTTGCGCAAAATACGGACCAGGGGATTGTACGGGTCCGGGTTGACCCAGGAGATCAGCGCCGCTCCGATGACAATGAACTGGTAGACCGCCAGAAGGGTCTCAGCGACGGCCTGGATGGCTTCCAGCAAAAAAATGAGCCCGTACATCCTTCCTCCGCCCTCCCGTCCGCCAGGCACTGCCCCTGGCGCATCCGGAAAGAATCAAGCCGAAAATGTCTGTCCTCCCGAGCCTCGCGTCTTTAGTTATAACGATTAGCGCCGTTTCACAAGGGGGGAGATCCAGGCGATCAGGGAGGGGAAATCCGTGAAATGCGCCTGGGCGGTCAAATCCTCGTTGCGGAAGGACCAGAAAGGGACCCCCGCGCCCGCGGCCGCCTGCTGGTCCAGCGGGGAGTCGCCCACAAAGGCGATCTGCCGGGGAAAGACCCCCCACTCCCGCGCGATGGCCAAAAGACCTCCGGGGGCGGGCTTGGGATCGCTGTTGTCCACGGTTTTGACGGGATGAAAAAAGGATTCCAGGCGGAAATGGCGCAGAAGATCCGCCACGGAATCCGTCCGGTTGGTGCACACGGCCAGGCGTACCCCCCAGCGGCCAAGCCGGCGCAAGCTCCCGGCAAGACCCGGCTCCGGCCGTAGCAGGGGCAGAATCCGTTCCCGATAGTTGACGCTCCGGCCTGCCCGCTCCGCCTCTTCTTGCCGCCGGGGAGGAATAATGCGCGCCAGAGAGTCCCGCTCGGAGGCCATGTGGCAGTATTCTTCCTCCTCCCCGCTCAGAGGGGGGAGGCCGAGGGCGTCCCGGATCAGATTGTAGTATTGCGTGTTGGAGGCGCGCGAGTCGAAGAGGACTCCGTCCACATCAAAAACCAGACCGCGCAGACCCTCCGGAAACAGCCCGCCGGCGCGGCAGGAAGAGGAAAGGGTCATTTCTCCCGCCCCCTCCGCCCTGGGGCGGGGATCTCCGGACAGCCGGGACGACGGACCAGCACTGTCAGGACGCGAGCCAGCCAGGGCCGATCCGGGGGGAGAAAACGCCGGCCCAGCAACCGCCAGGCCGGGACTTCGGCCAGCAGCAACCCGGCCAGAGTCGCCTCCGGCCAGCCCGGGCAGCGAACGGCCAGATCCTCGGGAAGGGGCCGGAGCAGGCCAGCAGCCCGAAGATCCCGGGACATGAAGGGATCGGCGGTAAACAAAAGGGCCTCCTCCGGCAGAAAGGGCAGGGCCGCATCCAGAATGACCCGCCAGGGCGGAGCGTCCGGGAAAAGAACATCCGGAACAAAAGGCTCTCCTTCTCCCTCCCCGAAAAAGGCGCGCAAGGATTGTTCTTCGCGCGAAAGCCTCCCGACCAGATCCGCAATCTCAAGCCGATCCTCTTCCAAAGCCCGGGCCAGAAGCAAAATTTTCTGGCATGCCACCAGAATCCGCCGCGAGTCCGGAACTTCGGCAAGGCGCGGAGGGGGATTGCCGTTGCGGGCAAAAAATTCCAGAGCAGCGAATTCCTCCTGCCCCTGATCCGCGCGCAGGGCAGGAACCCGCTGTTCCCGGGCGGCCTGCTGAAGCAAAACACCCGCTCCGGAGAGATCCCGGCCCAGAGCCAGCATTTCCGCAAGGGCCGCGCGGGCCTTGTCCGGGGAAAGGGGAAGACGGGCGGCAAAGGCCGCTTCCAACGCCCGGGCGGAAAAATCCTCTTCCCCCGCGCCGACTGGCTCCCCGGCCTCAAGGCCGGCGCGGAAGAAGGCGAGCCCGTCCGGAATATCGCCAGGGGCATTGGCCCTCCGGAACAGGGGAACATAAAAAACAGCCGGAAAATCCATGGATCCTCGCGCGGCAACGTCCGTCCCGCGGAGCCTTTCCCCCGGGCCCCGCGGGATCCGCAAGGCAAATCCCCGCCGCCGTCCCCTCTGGGCATACCAGAGACAGGGCCTGAAAACAACGGGAGGCAGTGTCCCATAATCCCCACGCCCCAAAGCTCATGACAAAAGAGCCTACATGCTGGCTTTCAGATGAAATCCTTGTCAAACGTCGAAGAGCCTCAAATATTCCGCATGGCCTCTTGTGCGGCTTGCGCAATAAATCCGGACCGGGTAACGCCGCTGTCTTTTGCGGCTTTGTCAATGCGGTTGCGAAGCCAGACAGGAAGCGTGATATTGACCGGAACCGCCTTCTTTTCCAAAAAGTCAAAATTCACGTCTACCAAAGCCACAGCGCCTCCTTGAGCGTCTTCGCTGACCAGAATTTTTTCAAGCGGTGATGGATGCGGCGGCACGCCCCCCCTTCCCCATCGTAAAAAGTCTCTATGGCGTAAGGATTCACTCCTTTTGTTCGAGCAAAGCGGTCGCAACATCCGTCGCCTTTTGAAAGTCCACCATCAGAATAGAATCCGAGATCTCGCATACGGCGGCGCGTATTTTTCCGGCCAGCGGCAGGGCTTGAAGCCGCGCCAGCCCGGCGTCAATCGCATGCAGATTTTTCGCCTCCAGCGCTTCCCGCAAATGTGCCAGGGTTTCTCCAATGGCCGGCCCGGCCTGCGTTTCGCCGTTTCCGGCCAGCGCCGGGGCCGTAATCTCTCCGATTCGCTCTATCAGCGCGGCAAGCTCCGCCCGAAACGGCGGAAGTTTGTCGCGGATGACGGGCATGTCCGCCTCATGGCCCGCTTTTTCCAGCAACGCGGCGTCCTGCGGCAGGCGATTCGCGCCGATGCCGGCCAGGGCGCCTTTCAGGGCGTGCACCACGATGGTGAAGTCGCGCAGGGAAGCCTCGTCCGGTTCTTTTGCCAGCAGCGCGAAACCGTCTTGCGCATCCCGGCGGAAGGTCTCCAGCAAGTCCAGATAACGATCCGGCGAGCCGCCGATCCGGGCAAGACCGGCAGCCGCATCCAGGCCTGGAATCTCCGGAGGAATCGCCTCCGGGGGCGTGACGGATCCCGACTCTTTTTCGTCCTTCTTCGACAGATCCAGACGTTTAGCGGCTGGAATCCACTTTTTCAGCAGGGCATCCAGCTTGGCCACCTCTATGGGTTTGGCAAGAAAATCATTGAAGCCGTTCGCCAGAAACATTTCCTTCATGCCGGACACGGCGTTGGCCGTCAGCGCGATAACGGGCATCCTCCGGCAGTGTTCGTCGCGCATGGCCCTGATGGCCTGGGTCGCCGCCACGCCGTCCATTTCCGGCATCATGTGATCCATCAGCACGAGATCGAAGGTGCGCTTCTGCACAAGTTGCACGGCCTCGTGACCGCTCAGGCAGATGGACACGCGTGACCTGTAGGGCGCGAGCAGCCCCTTGGCCACCAGCAGATTGCTGGAAAGATCGTCGACAACCAGAATAGCGGCCTCCGGGGCGATAAATGTGGCTCGTTGCGCCTCTTTTTGCTTCACGGCTATGTCGGCCATGTTCCCCATCGGCCTCCAGTCGGCCACGGTCTGAACCAGGGTGGCCGTAAAAACGGAACCCCGGCCGTATTCGCTTTGCACCGAGATCTCGCCGTCCATGGCCCGGCACAGGTTGCGGCTGATGACCAATCCAAGGCCGGTGCCTTCAACATTGCTGTTGCGGTTTTCATCAAGGCGGGAAAACTTTTCGAACAGCATCGGCATGTCTTCTTCTTTGATGCCGATGCCGCTGTCTTCCACGGCGAAGGTCAGGCGCACCGCGTCAGAGGAGATCACTTCCCTGGAAGCGGAAAATTTGATGAAGCCCTTTTTCGTGTATTTCACGGCGTTGCTGAGAAGGTTGAGCAGCACTTGCCTGACGCGGTTCGCATCGCCGATCAGGGCGGCGGGAAGTTCAGGCGAAATGTCCGAAATCAGCGCAAGCGGCGTTTCCGCCAATTTCACCCGGATGATGACCAGCGTATCGTGCAGGAGAGAGGCCGTTTCATAGGAGGAAGGAATGATGTCCAAACGGCCGGATTCAATTTTGGAAAAATCAAGAATATCGTTGATAATCGCAATCAGATTCACGCCGGCGCTCTTGATGCTCGTGATGTATTCAAGCCTCTTTGCGCTGTCGTGTTCCCACTGCGCCAGTTCGCTCAGGCCGATGATCGCGTTCATCGGCGTGCGGATTTCGTGGCTCATATTCGAAAGAAAGTCGCTTTTGGCCCTGTTTGACTGTTCCGCGATTTCTTTCATATTGAGCAATTCCTTATACATGCCATCCATATTGTCGATCATTTTGTTCAAATTTTCTTCCATAACCCCGAACTCATCGCGCTCGGTGACTTCAATTCGTTTTGAAAAATCGCCCGAGGCGGCGATGTAGGCGAACTGATTAACCTTATTGGCAATTTTGCGCAGCCTGTTTGCCGTGTGGATAATGCTGACGGTTACGAGCAGCAGTCCGCTGAGCGGCATTGCCGCTGTCAGAAAAAAAAGACTCCACCCGGAAGTGGAGATTTCGCGGTTGTCGATCAGCAGGATCAGTTTCCAGTCCGTTACGGGGATTGTTTTGTAATATGCGCGGTAAATGGAACCGAATCCTTCAAACAGGGTCATGCCGTCACCTGTCTTGAGCACGGTTCTTCCCAGCGCGGCCAGCTTCTTGTCCTTGTCCTCCAGCATTTTGCTCCCAATCTCCCGGTCACTGCCGGGAAAGGCGACATATTCCCCGTGCGCCCCAAGGAGAATGGCTCTTCCTGTCTTGCCGACCACAAGGGACTGGGTGATTGCCTGGATGTCGTCAAGGGACATGTCAGTGGTTGTCACCCCTCTCATGACCCGGTTTTTGTCGTAAAAGGGAACGGTGGCGGTTACCATCGTCTTTGTTGTGAGCGGATCATGGTATATTTGTGACCATGCCGCCCCTTCAGCGGCATTACGGCCAATGGCGTACCATTCGGTCATCAGGTAATCAACGCCGCTGGCCACGGCGTAATCCTCCTCGTATACGGCCTTTCCGTTTTCCATATACACATAGGGATTGAAATGGCGCTTGTCGGGATATAAGGCGTATGGCTCGAACCATATCCCGCCCCCCATTGTGGCGGGATGAGAGGAGATGCTCCGCATCAGAAATTCTTTCATCTCGCCTTTTTCAATTGTCTCCAGACTGCACGTTTCCATATATTGCGCCAGCATGTACGCTATATCGGCACTCTCCGTCAAATCCAACGTTATCCGCAGACTCGCCGAATCCAGACTCGCGGCCATTTTGGCGTTGATTTCCTTATCGACTTGCGCTTCGGTGTTTTTTTTGACCAGCAGGGCGAACAGGATGGTGACAACGGCAATAATGGGCACAACGGAAAAAATGATCCGGGAAGTGATGCTTCGAAATGCCATGTTTTTATCTCCGCGCTCCAACCAGCCTCGCATAGTGCGGAAAATCGCGTTGCCGGCCGGGCCGTATCTCTGTCAAGAGGAGTACGTCCGTTCCGGCGCCTCCGCGGCGGGCGTCCGCATGAGCGGACGCCGGAGCAATTTCAGTCTGAAATCGCTCCGCTGCTGTCCGTTGAAAAAAGCGGGTTGAACGCGACGAAGTTTCGGGCTGGAATTATAGAGAAAAAAAACGCCCGATACCGCGTCGTTCCTGAAGACCGGCGCGATATCGGGCGGTGTGTGTGTGTGTGTGTGTGTGTGTGTGTGTGTGTGTGCAAAAATCAGGCCGGAACCGCCTGGTTCAGCCCGCGTGTTCATTGCCCGCAGGCAACGGGAAACCGTTCGCCCGCATCGCACGCGTAATTTCATGCCGCCTGCCTGAAGTGGTTCAGATAGCAAGGCCGGGAAACCGCACGACAGTCACACAAACAAAAAATATAAATATGCCATTGTGGAGCAAAAGGCAAGAATTTTGTGAAGAAAATTCAGGGCAGAGGCATCCTGGCGCACCGGTCCGCTCCCGGACACTTGCGCCTTGACCCCGGGGCTGTTTTGCGGATAGCCTTGAGCCTGGACCGGATCCGGCCGGGGAGACGCAGGGCGAAAAGAGAGAAAGATCCCAAGGATGGCGCGGTGAAATTTCTGGCTTCCCAGATGGCCTTCTTTCTGAGGCATCAGAGCAACAGGCGGAACCTGCGCTTTGTCCTGCGCCTCGCGCTCTTTCTTCTGCTGCTGATTGCCGCCTACAGCGCGGCCTTTCACTCCCTCATGGCGGCGGAAGGGAGAAGCTTTTCCCCCCTGACCGGGCTGTATTGGACCCTTACCGTCATGTCCACCCTGGGCTTCGGGGATATCACCTTTGCCGGCGACGCGGGACGTCTCTTCAGTCTGGTGGTGCTCCTCTCGGGCGTGCTCTTTTTTATGCTGGTCCTGCCGTTCACCTTTATTCGGTTCGTTTTCGCCCCCTGGCTGGAAGCCAAGGCCAGCGCCATGACCCCGCGCGAACTGCCCGCCGGCGTCAGCGGGCACCTTGTGGTGGTCGGTACGGACGTCATTGCCCTGAGTATCGTGGAGCGCTGCCAGAAATACGCCATCCCTCATGTCCTTCTGGTGGAAGAGGAGGCTTTGGCCATAGAACTTTTTGACGCCGGCTGCCGGGTGGTTCTGGGGCCACTGGACGCGGCCCAGAGCTACAGGGCCGTGCGGGCCGGGGAAGCCTCCCTGGTCCTGGCCCTGCACGATGATTTGAAAAATACCAATATCGCCGCAACCTTGCGCGAAGTTTCCTCCACCGTTCCTCTGGCCGCAAGCATCAACCTGTCCGAATCCGCGGACATTCTTGCCCTGGCGGGCTGCACCCATGTGATCCATTTCGCCCGCAAGCTGGGGGAGGGCCTGGCCCGGCGCGTCTTCAACGCCGGCCTGGAATCCAACATCATCGGCCGCTTCGAGGGATTATGCATTGCGGAATCCCCGGCCAGACACACCCCCTTTGTGGGAAAATGCCTTGCGGAAAGCGGTTTTCGCAGCCGCTTCGGGCTCAATGTGGCCGGCATTCTGAGGGGAAATCACTACCTGGCCGCCGGTCCGGACAGCATTCTCCAGGTCGGGGACGTCATCCTCCTGGCCGGTTCCGAGGACAGGCTGCGCAGCTATGACGCGGCTGTGGCCTTTGAAAGCGATCTGGACATGCCGCCCGTGCTCATCCTGGGCGGAGGCCGGGTGGGGACAGCCGTGGCCGAAACCCTGAAAGGCCGCTCCATTCCCTTCCGGCTGGTGGAACAGAACCCCGCCCTGATTCCCGAAAAAAACGGCGGGGAATATATCCTCGGCAACGCCGCCCGCATCGACGTTCTGGTCCGGGCCGGGATTGAGCAGACGCACACCGTGGTTGTCACCACCCACAACGATGATCTGAACATCTATCTGACCATTTACTGCCGCAAGCTGCGTCCCGACATCCAGATCATCAGCCGGGCCACCCGCGATCGGAACGTAGCCTCCCTGTATAACGCCGGAGCCAATCTGGTCATGTCCCACGCCTCCCTGGCCGCTGACATCATCACCAACCTGCTCATTCCGGGCCGGGTCTTCATGCTGACCGAAGGCTGCAACATTTTCCGCCTTTCCGCCCCACCGCCTTCCCTCGTGGGGATCCCCCTGCGCAAAAGCCGCATCCGGGAGGATACGGACTGCACCCTGATTGCCGTCCGCAACGGCAGCGAGCTGCGCGTTCCTCCTGATCCCGACGCCGTCATCCGGGCTGAGGACGAATTCCTGCTGATCGGAGCCGCGGAGGCGGAAAAAGCCTTTATGGAGAAGTACTGCTGAGGAAGCGTGACGCATCGGGGATCCGCCCCGAACCCCGCCGGGGCGATTCCGGGGAGAGGCCGTTTTGGCCCGTGGCCCCAAAGGATATGGTATGGAGATACTTTTTCAGGACAACGGCGAATGGCGGGCGGACTGCGCCCTTGTCTTGCTGCCCGAAGGCGGCGCTGTCCGGGACGCCGCGCCCTTTCTCTGGGAATCATTCCCCTGGATCGGCCTTTCTCCGGCCTTGCGGGACTGCTCCGGGAGAAAGGCGGAATTGTCCCTGCTGTACGGGCACCCCGAACTACCCCTGCCCCGTGTTCTGGTCGCGGGCCTGGGCAAACCGGCGGACTTCACCCTCAACGCCTTTCGTTCCGCCCTGGCGGGGGCTGTGGCGGCCTGCCGCGCGCGGGGCTTTACCGCCCTGGCTCTGCCTGTGGAAACCCTGCCCGTCGCCGCCCTGAAGCTTCCCCTGGAGACGCTGATCCGGGAAAGCGTCTGCGCCGCCCTGTGCGGCCTGTATCGTCTGGACAGGTACCGCTCCGAGCCTCCGGAAGAGTTTTCCCCGCAGATGGCCTCCCTGGCCCTGTGTTTTTCCGCCCGGGTTCCCGACGCCGCCCGTCAGGCGGCGCGGGAAGGGCGCAGTGAGGCGGAGGGGGTTTTGCTGGCGCGGGATCTGGCCAACGGACCGGCCAACATCGTCACCCCCGCCGCCCTGGCCGAAGAAGCCGGACGCCTGGCCGCGCGCTGCGGATTCACCTCCACGGTCCTTGGTCCCAGGGAGATCCGCGCTCTGGGCATGGGCGCCTTTTGGGCCGTGGCCAGGGGTTCCGGAGAAAAGCCCCGGCTGATTATTCTGGAGCATTGTCCCGAGGGCCGGGAAGGGGAGGACCCCCTGATTTTTGTCGGCAAGGGAATCACCTTTGACAGCGGCGGCATCTCCCTGAAACCCGCTGAGGGAATGCAGCGGATGAAGAGCGACATGGTCGGCGCCGCCGCCGTGCTGGGTCTTTTCCAGGTCATCGGAAGCTGCGGCGATGCCGGAAACCTGCCCCGGATTATCGGGATTATCCCCGCCGCGGAAAATATGCCCGATGGGGGAGCCACGCGGCCGGGAGACATCGTCACGGCCCTTTCCGGCAAAACCGTTGAAATCGTCAATACGGATGCCGAAGGCCGGCTGATTCTCTGCGATGCCCTGGCCTACGCCCTGCGGCGCTGGAAGCCCAGGCTCCTCGTGGATATCGCCACCCTTACGGGCGCCTGCGTCGTAGCCCTGGGCCGCGAGGCGGGGGGGTTGTTTACCGGTGACCCCGCCCTGCGGGATTGTTTTCTGGAGTCCGCCGAGGCCAGCGGAGACCTGCTCTGGCCCCTTCCCCTGTGGAAGGAATATGAAGCCGATTTGAAGAGCGACAGCGCCGATATGGTGAACTCCGCTTCCCGTGAGGGAGGGGCTGTGCTTGCCGCCCTGTTCCTGCGCCGGCACCTTGAGCCGGGCGTTCCCTGGGTCCATCTTGACGTCGCCGGGTCAGGCCATGTCCGGAAAGCCACGCCCCTCAATCCCGTTCCCGGCGGTTCCGGAGTGGGCGTGCGCCTTTTTTACGCCGTGGCCAGAAGATTTGCCCTGAAAGCCTCTTGACCATTGCCCCGGCAGGGGATATGAAAATGCCTGCCTCGCAGGCGTAGGCGCGTAGCTCAGGGGTAGAGCACTTCCTTGACACGGAAGGGGTCAGCAGTTCAAAGCTGCTCGTGCCTACCATGAATTGATGCAAGAGGGAGGTTTTGCCTCCCTCTTGCTGTATGCCGCCTGATGCTGCAGGCCGGGGCAGCGCCGCAAAAGCCGGGGGGTTTTCCCCGTCGAAGGCGGCGGAGCCGGCGGGAAACCGCCTTTTTCAGACGGCGATTCCGCGAAAATGCCGGCGGAACGGAACTCGGCCTTTTTGCGCCGGAACGCCGGGAAGGAGAGCTTTTGTGAATCTGGACGTTGAGGGTAACAGCATTGACGTGCCTGACGGCGCCACCTGCGGGGACGCCCTGAAGGCGGGGCTGTCCGGCAAGCGTTTCAGGGCCGCTCTGGCCGCCCGCACGGAAGGCCTTCTTCTGGATCTCGCTGTTCCCTTGCCGTCCGGCTGTTCATCCCTGGCCGCCGTAACCCCGGATGACGCCGGGGGCCTTGATCTCCTGCGGCACAGCGCCGCGCACATCATGGCCGCCGCCGTACAACGCCTTTTCCCCGGAACCCGTGTCGCCATCGGCCCGGCCATTGCGGACGGCTTCTACTATGATTTTGATTCGCCGCGCCCTTTTTCCGTGGATGACTTCGCGGCCATTGAGCAGGAGATGCGGTCCATTTGCAAGCGGGCCGCCCCCTTTGTCCGGCGTGAGGCGGGCAGGGAGGAGGCTGTCCGATTTTTTGCGCAAAGGGGGGAAAGCTACAAGGCGGAAATTCTGCGGACAATCGACAGCGATACGGTTTCCCTGTATACGCTGGAAGACTTCACGGACCTCTGCCGGGGTCCGCATGTGCCGCACGCTGGATGCCTCAAGGCCTTCAAACTCCTTTCCGTGGCCGGGGCGTACTGGCGGGGAGATGAAAAAAATGCAATGCTTTCCCGGATCTACGGGACAGCCTTCGCGGACGAAGGGTCGCTCAAGAAGTATTTCGCCCGTCTTGAGGAGGCGAAGCGCCGGGATCACCGCAAGCTGGGCCGGGAACTGGATCTCTTTGATTTCCACGAGGATGTGGCCCCGGGCATGGTCTTCTGGCACCCCAAAGGGATGCTTATCCGCACGATTCTGGAGGATTTTCTGCGCCGGGAGCATCTGCGCCGGGGCTATGAACTGGTTCAGGGGCCGCAGTTGTTGCGCCGGGAACTCTGGGAAAAATCCGGCCACTATGCGAATTACCGGGAAAATATGTATTTTACGGAGATAGAGGACGACGCTTACGGCATCAAGCCGATGAACTGTCTCGCCCACATGCTCGTTTACGGCCGGACCCTGCACAGCTATCGGGATCTGCCCGTGCGCTATGCGGAACTGGGCGTGGTCCACCGCCACGAAAAGAGCGGCGTTCTGCACGGACTTTTACGGGTGCGCCAGTTCACCCAGGATGATGCGCATATCATCTGCCGGCCGGATCAACTGGAAGAGGAGATTGTCGGCGTTATCGCCATGGTGCGCGACCTGTTCAAACTCTTCGGCTTCTCCTACCGCCTGAGCGTCGGCACCCGGCCGGCCAAATCCATCGGCACGGACGAATCCTGGGATCTGGCCACCGGGGCCTTGATCAGCGCCCTGGAAAAGCAGAAGATCCCCTATGGACTTCAGGAAGGGGACGGGGCCTTTTATGGACCCAAAATTGACGGCAGGGTCACCGACAGCCTGGATCGGGAATGGCAGCTTTCCACCATTCAGTGCGATTTTACCTTGCCGGAACGCTTTTCCCTTGTCTATATAGGGCAGGACGGGGAACGGCATCGGCCGGTTATGCTGCACCGGGCCATTCTGGGATCTCTGGAACGGTTCATCGGCATTTTGACGGAACATTGCGCGGGGGTTTTCCCGACCTGGCTGGCTCCGGCGCAGGCCCGCGTGCTGACGGTGACCGAGGCGCACAACCGTTTTGCCGGAAAGGTGTGCGCGATTCTCCGGGAAAAGGGTTTGCGGGTTGAGGTGGATCTGCGCAATGAAAAACTCGGCTATAAGGTGCGCGCCGCGCAAATGGAAAAGATTCCCTACGCGCTTGTGGTAGGGGAGAAGGAACTGGAAGCGGGGGGCGTCAATGTCCGTCTGCTTGGCGGGGAGACTCTCGGGTTCAAATCCCTGGCCGAGGTGGAGGATCTGATCCGGGCTGATTGTGATGAACCTTTTAAACAGGCAGGGATGCACTATCGTTTCTCCTAATGTACGACCGCGGCGTGTGGAAACCCAGGATACGGTGCGCCGGAATGATCAGATTCGCGTTCGCGAGGTCCGCCTTATCGGCGCCGACGGCGAACAACTGGGGATAATTGATCGCAATGAGGCCCTCCTGCTGGCCCGCGAGGCGGGCCTGGACCTCGTGGAGGTGGCTGCCGCCGCCGTGCCGCCGGTGTGCAGGATTATGGATTACGGCCGGTTCAAATACGAGGCCCAGAAAAAGAAGCAGGAAGCCAAAAAGCGGCAGACGATCATCCAGATCAAGGAAATCAAGCTTCGCCCCAAGACGGACGAACACGATTATCTGACCAAACTGGGACATATCCGCCGTTTCATCGAAGACGGGGATCGTTGCAAGGTGACGATCTTTTTCCGGGGGCGGGAGATTGTGCACAAGGATCGCGGCCAGATCATGCTCGACCGGGTGGTGGAAGATACCAGGGACATTGCCAGGGTTGAGCAGGAACCGCAGGCGGAAGGCCGCACCCTGCATATGCTGCTGGCCGGTTTGCCGAAAAAATAGCCGTTTTCCGCGCCGTGTCGCCTTTTGTCGAAAGCCGACTTTCCTCTTGCCAGAAAGAATTTTTTAGCGCATCATGCGCCTTCGTTTCTGAAAGAAGGAGTGTCGTATGCCCAAAATGAAAACCAAGCGCGCGGCGGCAAAGCGGTTTGCCGTAACCGGCTCCGGGAAATTCCGCCGTTGCCGGCAGAATCTGCGCCATATTCTGACGAAAAAGAACGCCAAGCGCAAAATGCGCCTCGGCCAGGGCGCCCTTGTGGACGGCAGCAATGAAAAGGCCGTCCGCAGAATGTTGCCGTACGCCTGAGATTGTTCGCCCTGTTGCGGGCATTTCATTTGCAGGCGCTTCACGGCTTTCCCCGGGTCGTGGAGCGTTGACCTCGGAGGTTGTTCATGCGTGTCAAGAGAGGCTTGGCGGCCCACCGGCGCCATAAAAAATATCTGCGTCTGGCCAAAGGTTTCCGCGGAGGCCGGAGCGTGCTTTACCGCACCGCCCGTGAAGCGGTGGAGCGTTCCCTGGCCTATGCCTACCGGGACCGCAAGGTTCGCAAACGTGAATTCCGCAAGCTCTGGATCCTGCGCATCAACGCGGGCGCCAGGGAAAACGGTCTTTCCTACAGCCGCTTTCTGAACGGTCTGAAAAAGGCCGGAGTCGCCCTGGATCGAAAAGTCCTGGCGGATCTGGCTGTTCACGCCAAGAGTGATTTCGCGCAGATTGTGGCCTTGGCGAAAACGCAATTCGCATAGGACCGTCATTTTCGCGCGGGCAGGTTTTCCCCTGCCCGCCTTTCTTTTCCTCTCCTCAGCCGGCCCTTAAGGTCGCATGACAGGATGCCGCCATGGATTTGACCTCTTCTTTGGAAAGTCTGATTCCCGCGTTGGAAGCCAGTCTGCGCCAGACCGCGTCCCTTGATGAGCTGGACGAGATCCAGGTGGCCTTTCTTGGACGCAAGGGTTCGCTGGCCCGTCTCATGGGCTGCCTTCCCGAGCTGCCCGCTGCCGAGCGGCCGGCCTTCGGCAGGATCGCCAACACGGTCAAGGAACGCCTGACCGCTCTGGTTGAGGAACGGCGCCGGCATCTGGTGGAAGAGCGGGAACAATCCTATCTGGCCCGCTTTGACCCCTCTCTGCCCGGGCGCGCCCCCTGGCAGGGAACCCTGCATCCCATTACCCTGGTCATGGAGGAGATTTGCGACGTCTTCCAGGCCATGGGGTTTGAAGTCGCCTCCGGCCCCGAGGTGGAAACGGATTTTTACAATTTCGAGGCCCTGAATTTTCCTCCCGATCACCCGGCCAGGGACATGCAGGATACTCTGTTTGTGGCCGAAGGCGTTGTCCTGCGCACCCACACCTCCCCCATCCAGATTCGGGCCATGCTGGAACGCGCCCGCCCGCCCGTGGCGGTCATCGCTCCCGGGAAGGTCTACCGCCGCGATTCCGACCTTACGCATACCCCCATGTTCCACCAGATTGAAGGCCTGTTGGTGGACACGCGCGTCACCTTCGCGGAGCTGCGCGGCACTCTGACGATGTTCGCCCGCCAGGTTTTCGGATCGGATGTCGCCGTCCGCTTCCGCCCCAGTTTTTTCCCCTTCACGGAGCCCAGCGTGGAGGTGGACATCTCCTGTATTCTCTGCGCCGGCGAAGGGCAAAATGCGGACGGATCCGCCTGCCGCGTCTGTAAGGGTACAGGGTGGCTGGAAATTTTGGGGGCCGGGATGGTGGATCCCAATGTCTTTTCCGCCGTGGGCTATGATCCGGAATCCTGTTCGGGCTTTGCCTTCGGCCTGGGAGTTGAGCGCGTCGCCATGCTCAAGTATGGCATCACCGACCTGCGGATGTTCTTTGAGAACGACCTGCGGTTCCTGACCCAGTTTGCCTAGGAAGGATGCGGTTATGCTGTTGTCTTTGAATTGGTTGCGGGAATTTGTGCCCTTTGAGGGGACGGCTGAGGACCTCGGCGGCAGGCTGACCATGGCCGGCCTGGAATTGGACGGCATCGCGCGCCCCTTTGCGGCGCTGGCTCCTGTCGTGGTCGGTTTTGTGGCCCGCTGCGGCCGGCATCCCCAGGCGGACCACCTGTCTGTCTGCCGGGTGGATGTGGGAGACGAGGCGCTGGATATCGTCTGCGGCGCGCCCAATGTGGCCGAAGGCCAGAAAGTGGCCGTGGCCCGCGTGGGCGTTACCCTGCCCAATGGGATGCAGATCCGCAAGGCCACCTTGCGCGGCGCGCCTTCAGAGGGCATGATCTGCTCCGAGGCGGAGCTGGGCCTGTCTTCGGACCACGAAGGGATTCTGGTCCTGGACCCTTCGGCCGGGATTGGCGCCCGGCTTCCGGACGCCCTGAAACTGGACGACGAGATTCTGGACATTGCCGTGACCCCCAACAGGGGCGATTGCCTCTCCGTTCTGGGTCTGGCCCGGGAGACGGCGGCCTTGTGCCGTCTGCCCCTGAACCTGCCCCGGATCCGCCCGGAGGAAACCGGTTCGCCCGCCGAACTGTCCCTGAGCCTGGAAGTGGCGGACGCCGCGCTTTGTCCTCTCTATCAGGGGCGGATTATCGAAAACGTTGTCGCGCGCAAGAGTCCGGCTCAGTTGCGTTTTCGCCTGCAGGCCGTGGGCGTGCGCGCCATTTCCAGTCTGGTGGATGTGACGAACTACATCCTGATGGAGTTGGGGCAGCCCCTGCACGCCTTTGATCTGGACCGGGTCCGGGGCGGCCGGATTATCGTCCGCGGCGCGGACCCGGGTGAAGTCCTGGTGACCCTGGACGGCCAGAAGCGCGAACTTCTTCCCTCGGACATCACCATCCGGGATACGCTGGCATCTGTGGGCCTGGGCGGGATCATGGGCGGTCTGGATTCGGAAATCACCGCAGAGACCCGCCGGGTCTTTCTGGAATGCGCCATTTTCCATCCCTCCAGCATCCGCAGGACCGCCCGCCGCCTGTCCCTGAACAGCGACGCCGCTTACCGTTTTGAACGGGGCGTGGATCAGACCGGCGCCGCCTATGCTCTGGACAAGGCCGCGGCAATGATGGCCTCCCTGTCCGGCGGCAGCGTGCGCCCCGGAGTGCTGCGGGTCGAACTCCGGCCCTGGAAGGCTCCCCTCCTGACCTTGCGCAAACGCAAGGCCGAAGACCTGCTGGGAGTCTCCCTGGATGATGCCTTCTGCGCCGGCACCCTGACCCGTCTGGGTTGCGCAGTGGCGGCCCTCCCGGCGGACGGCGGCGAACCTGAACCCGGAACCGCCTGGGAGGTCGCTCCTCCGGGCCATCGGCCGGATCTGACGCGGGAAGCGGATCTGATTGAGGAACTTGCCCGCGTCTACGGTCTGGATCGCATTGAACCTGTCGTTCCCTCCATCGTCCGGCCCCTTTCCCGGGCCGGCAGCCCCGAGTCCGCCCACCACTTCCGCATCCGGGTGAAGCAATGGGCCAAAGGCCTTGGCCTGAATGAAACCATCAATTACAGCTTCGTCAGCCACAGGGAACTGGACGTTTTCGATCCCCTCGCGGACGCTCCGGGCCGCATCAGCATCCTCAATCCCCTGACCGACGAGCAGAACGTCCTGCGCACCCTCCTGGCGCCCGGCCTGCTTTCCGCCCTGCGCAACAATCTGGCTCAGGGATCTCCCGGGGCGCGTTTTTTTGAAATCGCCACCGCCTTTACCGCTGATGCGGCCTCCGTCACCACCGCGCGCGAGGAGCAACGCCTGGGACTGCTTTTTTCCGGCGCCCGCTTCGACGCGGATTGGCCCCAGGTGCAGGCTGATGCCGATTTTCAGGATCTCGCGGGAGTCCTGCAGCACCTTTTGCGCGCCTTTTCCCTACCCGCGGCGGATCTGCGCCCGGCCGATCCGGCCGCCTACCCCTGGCTGGCTCCGGCTGTGACCATCCATGTCGGCGATACCCCTCTCGGGTTTCTGGGTCGGGTGAAACCCGCCACGGCCGACTCCTATCATGCCAGAAAGCCAGTCTGGCTGGCGGAATGCAACCTGGATACCCTTCATGGCCTGTATCTCGCCGTCCGGACCGCCTTCACGCCCCTGCCGGTCTTTCCGCCCATCCGGCGCGACATTACCTTCATCTGCGCTCCGGGGATCACCCATGCCCGGATTCTTGAGGCCATCACCGCGCTCCCCCTCCCCCTTCTTGCCGATGTCCGGCTCATTGACTGTTTTGAACCCCAGGGAACAGGAGAACGGCATCTCACCTACCGCCTTACCTTCCGCCATCCCGAACGCACCCTGAAAGACGCCGAAGCGGATAAACAGCGCGATGCAGTCGCGTCGGCGCTGCCCGGCATCATAGCCGTGCGCCTCTAAACTGAACTCCCAGAGCCTTTTTCTATAACTATGGATAATATAAGGATTATGTAGTTTCATACCAAAATGTACCCATGTAAAATATAATTTTATTTCTTGCCTTATCTTTTCGGTATGATATTTTCTAGCCATGTACATTGAATCAGTACCCAACCGCAATTCTCCCCCTGCCGTCCTCTTGCGGGAGAGGTTATCCCGCGCAAGCCCCGCAGGCTTCGCAGCTTCCAGGATCAATGCTCTCGGGGAGGTTCCTGTACGGCGAAAGCTCCCGCAGGCGGGCGATAATCGCGGGGAGGCGGTCGACCACGGCGTCCACGTCGGCCTGGGAGGTATAGCGGCTGAGGGAAAGGCGCAGGGAGCCGTGGGCGTAGGTAAAGGGAACGCCCATGGCGCGCAGCTCATGGGAGGGCTCCAGGCTGCCGGAGGTGCAGGCGGAGCCGGAGCTGGCGCAGATATTGTACTGATCGAGCATGAGCAGGATGGCCTCGCCCTCCACATATTTGAAGGAAATGTTCAGGGTGTTGGGCAGCCGTTGTTCCTGATCGCCGTTGACGATGGCGTCGGGGATGACGGCCAGGAGGCGGGCCTGGAGATCGTCGCGCAAGGCCCGGACGCGGGTGTTTTCCTCCTCCAGATGCTGCCGCGCCAATTCGCAGGCCTTGCCCAGGGCCACGATGTTCGGCACGGCCTGGGTGCCGGCCCGGCGGCCGTACTCCTGGTGTCCTCCCCGCAGGAAGGGACGGTACGGGGCGCCCACGCGGATGTACAGGCAGCCGACGCCCTTGGGGGCGTGCAGCTTGTGCCCGGAGAGGGAGAGGTAATCCACGGGCAGATCGGCCAGGTTGATGGGTACCTTGCCCACGGCCTGGACGGCGTCCGTATGGAAGGGCACGCCGCGTTCCCGGCACAGGGCGCCGATTTCGGCAACGGGATAGATGTTGCCCACTTCATTGTTGGCGAACATTACGGACACCAGGGCGGTGTTGCCGTTCAGGGAATCCCGCAGCTGATCCAGATCCAGACGCCCCTTGGCGTCCACATCCAGATAAACGACGTCATAGCCCTTCTTTTCCAGATGCTGGCCGACGGCCAGAACAGCCGGATGTTCCACCCGGGTGGTGATGAAGCGCCTCTTGTCCGGCTGGGCTTCCAGGGCCGCGTAAATGGCCGTGGAATCGCCCTCCGTTCCGCAGGAGGTCATCATGGTTTCTCCGGGTTTCGCCCCCAGAAGGGCGGCAACCTGCTCGTGCGCGACAATGAGGGCGTCCTGGGACACGGCGGCGAAGCTGTACATGCTGGAGGGGTTGGCATACTGGGCACTCAGGTAGGGCAGCATCGCCTCCAGGACTTCCGGGGCGATGGCGGTGGTGGCGTTGTTGTCAAAATAGATGAGCTCGCTCATGGGGTCGCTTCCTTGACGATAAGGTCGGGTTCAATGGCGTCCCGCAGCGTTTGCTGCACAAAACCTTCCACCGTGAGCCGGCTGGAGGGGCAGGAGGCGCACAGGCCGAGCAGGGCCACAGTGACGACCTTGCCGTCAATGTCCACCAGCTCGATATCTCCGCCGTCCTGGAGAAGACGGGGACGAATGACGTCTTCCAGGATGGTCATGACCTTCTGCATCCGCTGGATGTTGGAAAGGCGCGATCCCTTGGGGGAGGGAGGACGGAGATCGGCGATGCCTCCCCGGAGGGGGGATGTTCCCCTGTTCAGGACGGCTTCCAGAATGCCGGCGATGTCTTCATGGCAGTCGCCGCAACCGCCGCCGGCCTTGGTATAATTGGTGACCTCCTCCACGGAGGTCAGTCCGTTTTCCCGGATGGCCTTGACGATCTGCTCCTCGGTGACGGCGAAGCATTTGCAGACCAGCCGGCTCTCATGGCTTCTGGGCCGGGGGGGTTCGCCCCTCCAGTGGCGGATGGCGGCCTCCAGGGCCTCCTGCCCCATCACGGAGCAGTGCATCTTTCCCGCGGCAGACCGCCGAGATAGGCTGTAATGTCCTTGTTGGTAAGGGCCAGGGCCTCTTCCACGGTTTTCCCCTTGATGATCTCCGTCAGAGCCGAACTGGAAGCAATGGCGCTGGCGCAGCCGAAGGTCTGAAAGCCGGCGTCCTGGATCCTGTTGTCTTCAATGCGCAGGAAGAGTTTGAGGACATCGCCGCAGGCCAGGCTGCCGACCTCGCCCACGGCGTTCGCCCCTTCAATCTCTCCGGCGTTGCGCGGATGGAGAAAGTGATCGCGAACGGTTTCCGTATATTCCCACATGACAACCTCCCTGCCGCAAGCAGGCGGTGTGTTTGCATCACTCCACGCAAAGGCGGAGGAATCGTTTTTTTCCGAGTTTGACGACATATTCGCCGGAGGCGAAGGGCGCGAGGGGATCCGTACACAGGAGCCCGTCCACGCTAAGGGCGTTCTGGGCGATCAGCCGCCTGGCCTCGCCGCGCGAGGACGTCAGGCCGGCATCCGTCAGGAAGGCAACCGGGCTGGACTCTTCGCCCTGCCGGCAGACGTGCCGGGGGGCGTCATCAGGCACCCCGCCCGCGGCAAAGACGGCGTTGAATTCCCGGCGGGCATCCTGGGCCTTGCCCTCTCCGTGATAGCGGGCCGTCATTTCAAAGGCCAGATCTTCCTTCACCTCTTTGGGGTGTTTTTCGCCGCCGGCCACGGCCCGCCGCAGGGCGGCGATTTCTTCCAGGGTTTTGGCGGAAAGAAGTTCAAAATAGCGCCACATGAGATCGTCGGAAATGGACATGAGCTTGCCGAAGATCTCCGCCGGGGACTCGTCAATACCCACATAGTTTCCGTAGGATTTGGACATCTTGCGCGTTCCGTCCAGGCCCTCCAGAAGCGGCACGGTCAGGACGCACTGCGCTTCGAGGCCGTACTGGACCTGTATCTGGCGTCCCATCAGCAGGTTGAATTTCTGGTCCGTTCCGCCCATTTCCACATCCGCCTTGAGATGCACGGAATCATATCCCTGGAGCAGGGGATAGAGGAACTCATGGATGGAAATGGGCACGTTGCCCCTGTAGCGTTTTTCAAAATCGTCGCGCTCCAGCATCCGGGCCACGGTGGAGCAGGAGGTCAGGCGGATGAAATCCGCCGGAGTCAGGGCGCCCAGCCACTCGGAGTTGAAGGTCACCAGGGTCTTTTTCGGGTCCAGTATTTTGAAAACCTGCTTTTTGTATGTCTCCGCGTTGGCCTTGACCTGCTCTTCCGTCAGGGGAGGGCGGGTGTCCGAGCGGCCGGAGGGATCGCCGATCCGGGCGGTGAAATCTCCGATGATGAAGATCACCTGGTGTCCCAGTTCCTGGAAATGGCGCATCTTGTGGATGACCACCGTGTGCCCAAGGTGGAGGTCAGGGGCTGTGGGATCAAAACCCACCTTGATGCGCAGCGGCGTGCCCCTGGCAAGCTTTTTGCGCAGTTCCGCCTCGTCGATGAGTTCGGCGCAGCCGCGCCGGATCTGGGCAAGTTGGGCGTCCTGGTCAGCAGACATGGTATTTCCTCGTGACTAAAAGGTGAGATCCACGCCGCGTTCGCGCATGAAGGCCACATAGTCGTCAAGACTGCGGCGGATCAGGGCCGGGGGATCCAGGTGGTAGGGACAACGGGAGGCGCATGTCCCGCATTGGGTACAGTTTTCGACCCTGGCCATTTCCTTCTGCCAGGAAGGCTCGGCAAAGGGTTTCCAGGGACTGCGGCGCAAGGTCAGAAAGAGGCGCGCCACCGTGTGGACGGCAATCTCCTGGGGGCAAGGCTGACAGTAGCCGCAGCCCCGGCAGAAAGACTTGCCTAGGGCCTCCCGGTAGTCGCGGGCAATCTCCGCCATGGGCTCGTTCCAGAGCGGAGGCGCCGCCTCCAGGGCCAGAAATTCCTCCAGTTCGCTCATGCGCTGGATGCCCCAGATGGGCAGGACATTGTCAAAGCGCCCCATGAAGGCGAAGGCGGCCGGAATATCCCGGACAAGACCGCCCGCCAGGGCCTTCATGCAGATGAAGCCCACATCGGCCGCCCTGCAGCTGGCGACCAGATCTTCCTCCTCCCCGGTCGCCAGCAGGCTGAAGGGATATTGCAGGGTGTCGTACAGGCCGCTGTCCACCGCCTGCCGGGCCCGTTCCAGGGAATGGCTGGTGAGGCCGATGGCCCGGATGACCCCGGCCCGCTTCAATTCGGCGAAAAGCTCATAGCGCCCGCTGCCGTCTCCCGGCAGAGGCACGGTGGACGGATTGTGGAACTGGTAGACGTCCAGGTAATCCGTGCGCAAATTGTCAAGGGTGACGGCCAGATCGGCCCGGATGGCCTCCGGCGTGCCGCCCATGGTTTTGGAGGCCAGGAAGAGATTTTCGCGGATGCCCTCAAAGGCCGCCCCGATTTTGGCCTCGCTGTCGGAGTAGAGGCGCGCGGTGTCAAAAAAGGTAATGCCCCCCTCCGCGGCCCGGCGCAGAATCGGCACGGCTTCCTCCCAGGGGGCGCGCTGTATCGGCAAGGCGCCGAAGGCCAGCCTGCTGACGAAAAAATCCGTTCTCCCCAGGCGCATCGTGTTCATGGTCATTCTCCGGATTTTTCGCTTTCAGCGGGGATTCCGGCATCCGGCTCTCCCCGGGCCTGCGCGGGAGGCTGGCGGAAGGAGGGGATCCAGCGGGCGATGGTTTGAAAAAAAATATTCACGTCAATGGGCTTGGCAATATAATCGTTCATGCCGAGCGCCAGACAACGCTGTTGTTCTTCTACCATAGCGTGGGCGGTCATAGCAATAACGGGAAGGTCGTCGAAGCGCGCCTGTCCCCTGATGCGCCGGGTGGCTTCGGAACCGTCCATCTCCGGCATCTGCATATCCATGAGCACCAGATGAAAGGGGGTGGGGTCTTCCAGTTTTTCCAAGGCTTTGAGTCCGTTGTCAGCCACAACGACCTCGGCTCCGGCATCCCGGAGGATCTCCTCGGCGATCTGCTGATTGACGATGTTGTCTTCCACCACCAGGATGCGGATGCCGGACAGAAACTCCGGCTCCCGCTCCTCTGGAGCGGAGGCGGCATGCTCCGGCGCTTCGGGGACCAGGGAGGTTCCGGCGTCCGGCAGGGCCTTTCCCGGGGAAGGACCGGGGGGCGGCGGCGATTTGGCCTTTCCCTCCAGAGCTTCCTCAAGGGAGACGAGGAGGAGGGATCGGCTGACGGGTTTGTACAGGATGGAAACCGCTCCGGCCTGCTCGGCCCGGGCGGTGATGTCGTCCCGCCCGAAAGCGGTGACGAAGATGATCCTGGGCGGGGCGGCCAGGCTCAGGGCCTGCAAGATGGTCCTTGTCGCCTCCACCCCGTCAGTGCCGGGAAGGCTCCAGTCCATGAACACCAGATGATAGGGTTTGTTCTCCCTTTCCGCCTCCCGCAGCAGGGCAAAGGACTCTTCGGCCGTGGCCGCGGCATCGGCGGAAAAGGCGAGTTGGAGGAGCATATCCCGCAGGATCCGGAGGGCGGCGGGATTGTCGTCCACAACCAGAAGGCGCTCCGTCCGCGGAAATTTTCGGGATCTGTCCTCCTGCCGCGAGTCCGGGACCCTGCCGAAGCAGGCGGTGAAGGTGAAGAGGGACCCCTCGCCGGGAACGCTGCGCACGGCGATCCTGCCGCCCATCAGTTCCAGGAGGCGTTTGGTGATGGTCAGGCCGAGGCCGGTGCCGCCGAAATTCCGCGTGGTGGAGCCGTCGGCCTGGGTGAAGGCTTCAAAGAGCCTGCCCTGCTGCTCCGCGGCGATGCCGATGCCGGTATCGGAAACGGAAAAACGCAGGCGGATCTGATCCGGCCCCGGCGCTTCCGGCAGAACGGGATCGGCGCCAGGCACGGAAGAAGGCAGGGGGCTGCCGTCATCCACCTCGCAGGCGATGATGATGGTGCCCTGCGGAGTGAATTTGGCCGCGTTGGAGCCGATGTTGGTCAGAATCTGGTTCAGGCGCAGGGGGTCGCCCACCAGGTTGGCGGGAATGGCGCCGTCAACCTGGAAGAGAATTTCCAGATCCCGGGCGTTCGCCTTCTGGCCGATGACCACGCCCACCGTATCCAGGATTTCCTCCAGGGAGAAGACGACATTGTCAATGGCCAGCTCGCCGGCCTCAATTTTGGAGAAGTCGAGGATATCGTTGACAATTCCCTGCAGGGTGTTGGCGGCGGTATAGATCTCGCTGCTGTAGTGGCGCTGCTTGTCCGAAAGGGGGGATTTGAGCGTCAGGTAGGCCAGCCCGATGACCGCGTTCAGGGGGGTGCGGATTTCATGGCTCATGTTGGCGAGGAATTCGCCTTTGGCCTGATTGTCTTCATCCGAGGCAATCTTGGCCCGCACCAGTTCCTTGTCGCGCCGCTCCAGAGCGGCGGCCATGTCAGCGAAGGTCCTGGCCAGTTCTCCCATTTCGTTTGCGGGATTGGGAATGGACGGACGGGCCGAAAAATCTCCCAGACGCAGACTGCGGGCCGTCCGGAGCAACGCCCCCACGGGCGCCGCGACGAGGCGCCTGCCCGCGACCAGGACAATCCAAAGGGCCAGGCCGGCGGCGAGAAGCAGCAGGGCGAGGTCGCGCCGGAACCTGGCGTCCGCCCCGGCGTAAACAGAGGCCCGGGAAGCGGAAAAGATCACGGTCATCAGGGGGGAAGAGGCAAAAAGGGAGGGGACGGTCTGAAAGGCGAGGTAGCGTTCCTCCCCTCCTGCCGCGGGGAGG
>JAISNZ010000005.1 GCA_031275955.1 Desulfovibrio sp.
GGCGGTTTTTTTTGCCTGGGGGTCCGCTTTGGCGGCCGCCGGGGTTTTGGCTCCGGCGGCGAGGGCGGCCCGGAGGGCTTTGGCCTCCCCGGCGGCCCGGGATTGGGGATAGCGTCGCAGGAGGGCCTCGAGAACGGCGTCGGCTTCCTTGACGCGGCCCAGGATGACGCCCAGCAGACGGGCCTGGCGGTAGAGGCTGCGGGGGGCGAGGGCGGATCGGGGGTATGTTCCGGCCAGGTCGGCATAGGCCGCGATGGCCTGGCGTCTGTCCGCGCCGCTGTGCGAGCGGTTGCTCAGCTCCTCCCGCCCGCGGGCCGCGAGAAAGGCGGCCTGGACTTGCGTCTCGCCCTTGCTTGCGGCGGCGAGGGCCGCGCAGTCCGCAATGAGACGGAGCCAGTGTTCGCGCAGAAGGCCGCGTTTGGCGTCCGCGTCGAGGGCCTCGAAACGCCTTTGCAGGGCTTGCAGGCTTTCCGTTTCCTTCGCGGTCTGGGCCGCCGTCTTCACGGCGGCGGTGCGGGCGGGAGCGGACCAGGCCGGAAGGGTGGGAGCGGCCAGGAGGGCCAGGAGAGGGAGGACGAGGAAGATTCTCATGATCCGGGATTCCGGAAAAGGCCGTAGTTTTCAGGAAAAGGCCTAGGGAAATGCGGATTTATCGGGGCTTTGCCCCGAACCCCGCCGGGGGGCATATCGTTTCAGATGCTGTCTGCCCGCGTTTTCGCGCGGGGCGGACGGCCCCGAACCCCCTCGTTTCGTATTCCATTGAAATACTTAACTGGGGGTGCAGGGGCATCATGCCCCTGCTGGGGGAGTTTGAGGGGGCAAAGCCCCCTCAAAGGGAATAAATCGGCATTTCCCTAGAAAAACTGACCCATGGAGAACTCAAAGCGTCCGGAGTCTCTGTCTCCTTTGCGGTTTTCGTCCAGGGGAAAGCCGTAGGCGAAGCGCAGGTCGCCCATGGGAGAGCGCCAGCGCAGTTCCAGGCCGACGGATTTTTTAATCTCGTCGCTGAAGGAGGAGTATTCCGCCGTATCCAGGTTGAAGCCGATGTCGAAGAAGGGCACAATGTTGAAGCCCAGTTCTTCGTTAAGGGAGTATATGTATTCAAAGTTGGCGAAGGCCATGCGGTCGCCGCCGATGCGGTCGCCGGTATCCGGGTCGCGGGGGACGATGTCCCGGCTGTCGTAGCCCCGCACCGAGTCGATGCCGCCCATCCAGAAGCGTTCAAAGACGGGGATTTCCTCGGAGCCGTTCTTGAAAATGGCCGCTCCCCTGGCCCGGAAGTGCAGGACGTGGGCCGGCCAGAGCTGGTAGTAGGTCTGGTGTTCCACGGAGGCGGAGAGGAAGTCGTCGTCCCCGGCCAGGATGCCGCCGCCGTACTCGAGGCCGATGCGGTCGATATGCCCGCTGGTGGGGCGCTCCCTGTTGGTGGTGTCGCGGGTGATGCGGCCCAGGAGGACGCTGGAATAGCGGATCCCGTCGGCGTATTTCTTGATGATGCTGGAGGCGTCGTCGTCCACGTCGTAGAGTTCATAGCGGTCGAAGCGGTAGCCCCAGCCCACGGCGGTATATTCCCCGATGGGGTAGGCGAAGCGCAGCACGCCTCCGGTGGTCCGCTTCATGTAGTCGACGTAGTCGTCGCGCCAGTGGTAGAGATCCAGGCCGACGGAGAGGTCGGTGTCGTTCCAGCGGGGATTGGTGATATTGAAGGTGTAGGCGTCGCGCCGGCCGGAGAAGGAAGCCTGGAAGGAGGCGCTGTAGCCCTTGCCCCAGAGGTTGCGCTCCATCAGGGTTCCGGAGACGCCGACCTTGGAAAAGGTGGAATAGCCGACGCCGGCCATGAGGGCGCCGGTGGGTTTTTCCTTGACGGTGATTTTGAGATCCACCTCGTCCTCGTTTCTGGTGGGCACCAGTTCTCCTTCGGCCACCTCGAAATAGCCGAGCTTGTTCAGGCGTTCGGTGCTGCGGCGCAGCTTGGAGCCGTCAAAGGGCTCTCCGTCGGAGAGGCGCATTTCGCGCAGAATGACGTTGTCGCGGGTTTTGCTGTTGCCTTCCACGACGACTCTGCGGATGAAGACCTTGTTGCGCTTCTGCACGGCGTAGACCACGTCCACGACGGCTTCTTCCCCCGGCCGTTTGTGCGGGTTGGGGGAGATTTCGGCAAAGGCGTAGCCGAAGTCGGCGTAGAAATCGCCCAGGTTCTTGACGTCTTCCTGCATGACCGAGAGGTTGAAGTAGTCCCCCTCCGCGGCCCTGTCGTCCAGGTTTGTGACGGAGAAGAGGCGCTCTTCGGTGTCGATGAGATCCCCGGACAGGCGGACCTCGCCCAGGGTGTAGCGCAGGCCCTCCTGAACGGGAAAGGAGATGACGATCCCGTCTTCCTCATACTGGATATCGGGGGCGGCCACGCTGATGTCCAGAAAGCCGTGATCCAGATAATAGGCGGAAATGGCCGCGGAATCGCGCTCGATGAGTTCCTCCTTGAGCACGCCCGAGCCGGTGATCCAGGAAATGATGCCCCGCTCGGACAAAAGGAGCCTGTCCTTGACGTCGCCCTCGGAGAGCTGCTCCGCCCCGACGATGCGCACTTCCTTGATATAGAGGCGCTCGCCCTCGTCAATGGTCAGATACAGGGCCGTGGCGCTTCCGCCCTGGCGGGGTTCCAGCCGCTGGCTCACCCTGGCCAGATAATAGCCGTCCTTGCGGTACAGTTCGAGGATTTTGGAGATGTCCTCCGCCAGCATCCGCTCGTTGAGGATGGAGCCTGGCTTGTTGCCCATGGCCGCGAGGATGTCCTCCTCCTCGATCTCATCGTTGCCTTCCACGGTGACGGACTCCAGGCGGGGTTTTTCCGTGACCATATAGACGAGGTAGGGGCCGTCGTCGCGGTTTTCCACCTCCACGGTCACATCGCTGAAATAGCCGAGGTTCCAGATGCGCTGCACTTCCTGATCAATGGCGGCGGAGTCGATGGGGTCGCCCTTGCGGGTATTGATGCGCAGGAGGACCACGTCCGGATCCAGGACCTTGGTTCCCCGCACCTCCACGCCGGCGATGCCTTCCCGGCGGGAGAACTGGCCGCTGAGGCGGGAGGCCACCTCTTCCACCGAGGGCAGGATGCGTCCGCCGGCGGCGGCCTGCTCCACGAAGAGGGGCCGGGTGGCCTGTTGCGCGTTGACGTTGACCACGCGGATATCCACGCTGACGGCGTCGCCGATCTGGCTGACGGCGCCGTACACGGCGTGGGTGGCCTTCGCGGCCGCGGCCAGGGAGCGGGCGGTTTCAATGTCCAGAGTGGAGACCTTGCGGGCAAGGAGGAGCTGTCTCATGGTTTCCGCGGGGACCACCTGCGTGCCTCTTGCGGCAAGGCGCTGGGTCAGGGCCTCGGTATAGGCGTCGGCCTGATTCTGGGCTTCGGGGCTGCCCGTGACCTGGAAGGGAAGAACCAGGATTCTCTCCCGCGGCTGGGGGGCGGGCGCCGCTTGCGCGGAAAAGGAGCCCGGCAGGAAAAGAAAGAGCAGCAGGGTCAGGGCGAGGCGTTCAGCGCGTATGCTCATAGAGATCTCCGGACTTAAGTTCAAAACATCTGTCCATGCGGGCCGCTATTTCCAGGTTATGGGTGACCACAATCATGGCCATGGCTTCTTTGGCGTTCAGTTCCAGCAGGAGATCCGCCACCTGCCGGCCGTTGCCCTCGTCCAGGTTGCCGGTGGGCTCATCGGCCAGGAGTACCCGGGGGGAACGGAGGAGAGCCCGGGCAATGGCCGCCCGCTGGCGTTCTCCGCCGGAGAGCAGGGTCACGTTGTACCCGCTTCTGTCGCGCAGCCCGACCCTGTCCAGGAGGCCGGAGGCCATGTCCAGAGCCCTTTTCCGCGGCAGGCCCGCGATGATGGCGGGCATGGCCACATTTTCCAGGGTGCTGAATTCCGGCAGAAGATGGTGAAACTGGAAGACAAAGCCGATATCGTTGTTGCGCAGAAGGGCCTTTTCTTCCGGGGACATGGCCCCTGTATCCCGGCCGTCGAAAAACAGGCGTCCCCAGGAAGGAGTAGCAAGAGTTCCGAGCAGATGCAAGAGAGAAGACTTGCCCGAACCCGAGGCCCCGACCACCGCGAGGGTCTCTCCCCGCGGGATTTCCAGGGAAATGTCCCGCAGGACGGTAATTTTTTCTCCGGGTCCGTCATAGGCCTTGCCCACGCCTTCCAGGCGGTACAGGGGCGCCGCCGGGGCGGCCGGGAGGATGTCCGTCATTCCTGCCTCAGGGCGTCCACGGGTTCCAGACGGGAGGCCTGGCGGGCGGGGTACAGGGTGGCGAGAAAGCACAGGAGCAGGGCGCAGAGAACGGTCAGGACGATATCCGAGGTATGCAGAAGCACGGGCATATAGTCAAGGGAATAGACCCCCGGAGGCAGCTCGATGATCTTGTATTCGCTCAGGAGCAGGCTGGCGCCGACGCCTAGGACCGTGCCCAGGGCCGTGCCCGCGAGGCCGATGATCATGCCCTGAAGGATGAAGAGCCGCCGGACGGCCCGCCGGGTCGCGCCCATGGACATGAGCACGGCGATGTCGCGGGTCTTTTCCATGACCAGCATGACCAGGGCGGTGACGATGGAAAAGGAGCCGATGAGCACCACCAGGGCGAGGATGATGGCCATGGCGGCCTTTTCCAGGCTCAGGGCGGCAAAGAGGTTGGAGTTCATGGTGGTCCAGGTTTTGGCGTAAAAACGTTCCGGGCCGATGCGGGAGACGACCTGCGCCGCTACGGCGTCCGCGGCGTAGACGTCCCGGACGGCCAGTTCCAGCCCCGTGATCCGGCCGGCGGGCCAGCCCAGGGTTTCCCTGGCCGCCTTCAGGCCGACGAAGACCAGGGAGGAATCATACTGGTACAGGCCGGTGGAAAAGATGCCCGCCACCCGGAAATTTCTCAGCCGCGGGGAGAATCCGGTGGAAGACTGCTGCCCCGAGGGAGCCAGCAGGGTAACCCGGCTGCCCTCGTAAAGGCTAAGGTACGCGGCCAGATCCTTGCCCACGAGGATGCCGGGCGGCCCTTCTCCCGGCCCGAGGTCCTTAAGGGAGTCTTCGCTCAGGCTTTGCAGCGCCCCCAGCACCGGCGGGGCGGTGGCCGGATCAATGCCTCTCAGGACAACGCCTTTGACTCCGGCGGGGGAGGAGAGCATCAGCTCGGAATAGATGAAGGGCGTCGCCCCGGCCACGCCGGGGGTCGCGGCAATGGCGGCGCGCAGCGTCTCGTCCTCGAACAGGGGGGTGACGCTGAATAGGATGGCGTGGGCGGTCGCGCCGATGATCTTGTCGCGCAGATCCGTGGTGAACCCGTTCATGACCCCCATGACGATGATCAGGGAACCCACGCCCAGGGCCACCCCGGCCACGGAGAGCCAGGAGATGACGGAAATGAAGGCTTGTCCCTTGCGGGCCAGAAGGTAGCGCAGGGCGACGAAGGACTCAAAGGACATGGGCAGGGGCCCGCCGGGGGAAGAGGGGAAAAGGGGCGGTCCGGCCCGGCGGGAGGGCGGGCGGCACGTTCAGGACTCCGGCTTGAGGAGGGGAAAGAAGATGACTTCCCGGATGGAAGGGGCGTCGGTCAGGAGCATGACCAGACGGTCAATGCCCACGCCCTGGCCGGCCGCCGGGGGCATGCCGTATTCCAGCGCCCGCAGGTAATCCTCATCCATGGGGTGGGCCTCCTCGTCGCCGGCCTCTTTCTCCGCCACCTGCTCCTCGAAGCGCCGGCGCTGATCCGCGGGGTCGTTGAGTTCGGAGAAGGCGTTGGCCATCTCCCGCCCGGCGATGAACAGCTCGAAGCGGTCCGTGAGGCGGGGGTCCTCCTGGCTGCGCCGGGAGAGGGGGGAGATGTCCGTGGGGTAATGATGGATGAAATGGGGCTGGAGGAGCCTGGGCTCCACGTCCAGGTCGAAGAGTTTCGCCTGGAGCTTGCCCAGTTTCTCCCCCGCGATGATTTTTTCCCCTCTCTGGCGGATGTAGGCCTGGAGGGCGCCGGCGTCCCCGTAAAGGTCCGGGCCGTGCCCGCCGATGCGCTCCAGGGACTCGTGAAAGGACATCCGCGTCCAGGTCCCCGGCGTCAGGTCGATGCTCAGGCCCTGGTAGCCGATGACAGGGCCGCCGCAGACCGCCTCCGCGACGTGGGCGAAGAGGCGCTCGGTAAAATCCATGAGGTCCGTGTAGGTGGCGTAGGCCCAGTAGAATTCGCACATGGTGAATTCCGGGTTGTGCTGGGTGGAGATGCCTTCGTTGCGGAAACTGCGGTTGATTTCAAAGACCTTTTCAAAACCGCCCACCAGGAGGCGCTTGAGATAGAGTTCCGGGGCGATGCGCAGGTAGAGCTGCAGCCCCAGGGCGTTGTGGTGGGTGGTAAAGGGCTTGGCCGTGGCGCCTCCGGGGAGGGGCTGGAGCATGGGGGTTTCCACCTCCAGAAAGCCTTCTCTTTCCATGAAGGCGCGGAATTCGCGCACAATCCGGATGCGCCGGAGGAAGATCTCCCGGGTGCGCGGGGTGACCAGAAGGTCCACATAGCGCTGGCGGTAGCGGATCTCCACGTCCTTGAGGCCGTGGTACTTTTCCGGCATGGGCCGGATGGATTTTGTCAGGAGGATCAAAGAGGAGCAGCGCAGGGTCAGCTCGTCGGTGCGGGTGCGGAAAAGAGTGCCGCGGATGCCCACCAGGTCGCCTGTTTCGAGTTTTTTGAACAGGGCGTAAGCCTCTTCGCCCAGGATCTCCCGGGCGGCATGGCACTGGATGCGGCCCGTGGCGTCCAGGAGGTGAAAAAAGGCCGCCTTGCCGAAGGATCGCAGGGAAACGATGCGCCCGGCCAGACGGAAGGGACCGGCCTGCTCCAGAACCTCTCCGTCCCGGACCTCGCCGTAGGCGGCAAGGAGATCCGCGGCATTGTGCTCCTTGACAAAGCCGTTGGCAAAGACGCTCAGGCCGGAGTCCAGAATCTCGCAGGCCTTGCCCACCCTGTTTTTGATCACCTCGTTCAGCTCGCCCCTGGCGGCCAGGGCTTCCAGGGTGGGGGCGAATCCGGCGGCATGGGGGGAGGCGCTCCCGATTTTTACGGAGGATCTGCGGGGCCCGCCCTGGGGGGGATTGGGGACATTCAAGGAGGACGCTCTCTCAGCGTATTTTTTCAGGGTTTGCGGCCTTTTTCCGGTGGCCGGCGCCCTTCCTCTCCGGGCGGCGCGTCGAAACACAGCCTTCTCTTCGCAAGGCACGGTATGCCCAATGCCGCCCGGCGTCAAGCCGGGGGGACGTCTTTGCGCAGGCGCAGAAGGCGGCGCTCCTCCTGAAAGATGCGGCGGATGAGGATTTCCCGGTCCTCTTCCCGGCCGCAGGCATAGGCGAGGCAAAAGGCGGCCGCTTCCTCCCGCGCGGGGCCTTCCACCCTGGCGGCGACTACAACCAGGCGAAGGGGAAATTCCTCCAGCAGGAGGGCAAGCTCCAGACAATCCCCCTCGCCGAGGGACGAGGCCGTTTCCAGGGTCAGGCGGTCCCTCCCGAGGGCCGTCACCCAGCCCTCGTCCGGAAAGGTTTCCCGCAGGGTTTCCCGTTGCAGGCAGCCCAGGATGGCGTCCAGCTTTCTGTCCATCTCCAGAAGGAACTCCAGCAGGGCCTCGGGCGGCCGGAGGGAGGGGGGCAGATCCCGGAGCGAAGAGCCCGGCGCCTGGAATCCCCAGCCGCTCCGGGGCGGCCCGGGATCGCTTGCCGCGCGGAATCTCCCCCTGATCCGGGTGGGAACGGAGATCTGTTCGCCCATGGGCTGTCCTTCCCGCAATTTCGCTTTGAGCTTGCCGCCGCGAGCCGGCCGAAGCGGAACAGGCCCCAGCATAGGGGACTTTCTTGAGGGAAACAAGGGCTGGAACAGCGCAAGATGCGGACCGGCGCAGGCGGCCCCCGCAGCGGCCGGCAAGGAGGCTCAACAGGGAGGCTCCCGCGGCCCCGCGCGTTGCGGCAGGATTCTTGCCATTTGTTCCCCTATCGGATACGGACCTTCCTTGGGTAAGTGTCGCGCGGTTTTCCTCTCCAGCCAGGGCTGAATCATCCTTTTCAGGCGGACGGCATGAAAATACGGACGCGCAGGGCTGTCTGTCTCTCTCTTCTCCTGGCCTGTCTGCTCTGCGGACTGCAATCGCCGGACTGTCCCCAGGCGAAGACGACGCGCGCTGACCCCCCGATCCGCGGCTACAGGGATATTCCAGGCGTCACGGGCGATGAAATCGCGGCCATAGAAGCCCTGAAAAAGCGCCCTGGCGGCTTCACCCTGGCCATGGTCCACAGCACGGAGGCTTTCCGCAGGGACGACGGGACCATCGGCGGATTCTCCAGCCTGTTCTGCTCCTGGCTGACCGCTTTGTTCGGCGCGCCCTTCAGGCCGGTGATCGTGGAAGAGAACACGCTCCTGGCTGGCCTCGCCTCCCACGGGATCGATTTCAGCGGGGATTTGACCTCAACCCCCGAGCGCCGGAAAACCTACCACATGACCGACGCCGTTGCCGAACGCCCCATCAAGTCCTTCCGTCTGGCCGGAAGCGGGGATTTGCCGGAACCGGCGGCCCGGCGGCCCTTGCGCTTTGCCTTCCTGAAAGGCGCCGCCTTTATCGACGACATCCGCGAGACCGCCGAGACCCCTTTTACCGCCGTCTATGCGCACGATTACGGCGAGGCCGCGGCCCTGCTGCGCAGCGGGGCCGTCGACGCCTTTTTCGCGGAAGGCCCCGCGGAAGCGGCCTTTGACGCTTCCGGCGGGATTACGGCGACGGAATACTTTCCGCTGCTTTATGTGCCCGTTTCCCTTGCCACAGGCAACCCCGAACTCGCTCCCCTGATCAGCGTCGTGCAGAAATCCCTGAACCCGGACACGGTTCATCACCTGATGGAGTTATATAAACAAGGTGAAAACGAATACCGCCGGCACAAATTTTTCCTGCAGCTCACCGGGGAAGAAAAGGATTACCTGCGCGCGCACGGCGGCGGGAACGAAATCCCCATCGCGGTGGAATACGACAATTACCCCTTCAGTTTCTACAACACGGCGGAGCGGCAGTGGCAGGGCATCGCCATTGACGTTTTGCGCGAAATCAGCGCGATCTCCGGGCTTTCCTTTGTCGTCGCGAACGAACCCGGCGCGGTTTGGTCGGAACTGCTGGGCGCGCTTGAGGAGGGGAAAGTGGCGCTGATCTCGGAGCTGATTCCCACCAGGGATCGCCAGGGACGCTTCCTCTGGGCGGAAACGCCGTATTGTACCGACAATTTTGCCCTCATCTCCCGCTCGGATCAGCAGTACGTCAAGGCCAGCCAGATTCTCCACTCGACAGTGGCCGTCTCTGCGGGCACCGCCTACGAGGAAGTCTTCACCCGCCGGTTCCCCAGGCACCGGCACACCGTGCGGTTTGATTCCACGGACAAGTGCTTCGCGGCGCTGGAAAACGGGGAAGTTGATTTCGCCATGGCCAGCCGCTACCGGATGCAGAGCCTGACGAGCTACTCCGGGAAACCCCGGTTCAAGGTGAACATCCTCTTCGACGACGCCCATTTTTCCTCCTTCGGCCTGAACAAAAAGGAGACGATCCTCTGCTCCATCGTCAGCAAGGCGCAGAAAGCGGTGCTGGACACGGAAGGAATTGCCGACCAATGGGTTTACCGCGTGTTCGACTACGATGCCGAGCTTGCGCGCGCCCGGCAGCCCTACCTCATAGGCCTGTCCGTCATGCTGGTCGCCATCGCGGCGCTTCTCCTCACGCTTTTGCGGCGCAGCAGACGATTCACCGGGGAACTGGCGGCGCAGGCCAGGATCGCCCGGGACGCCTCCCGGGCGAAGAGCGATTTCCTGTCCCGGATGAGCCACGAGATCCGCACGCCCATGAATGTCGTCGTCGGACTCGCTGAAGTGCTGCTCCGGCGCGATTTGCCCGTGGAGGCCGCGAATGAGGTCCGCCACCTGAAGCGGGCCGGAGCCAGCCTGCTTGCCCTGATCAGCGATGTTCTGGATTTTTCGAAAATTGAAGAGGGCAAGCTGGAGATCGCCGACGAGGAGTATGTCTTCAGCGCCCTCATCCGCAGCGTGGAGGACATCATCAGGTTCAGGATCGCCGACAGGCCCATCGTCTTCAGCACAGACATTGACGCCGCTTTGCCCGACAGGCTGCGCGGCGACGCGGACCGCGTCCGGCAGATTCTGCTGAACCTCCTCAGCAACGCCGTCAAATATACCCGCCAGGGTTCCGTCACCTTCACCGTTTCCGGCGCGCCGCAGGAGGACGGCATGCTGCGGCTTTCCTTCGAGGTGGCGGATACGGGGATCGGGATCCGTCAGGAAGACCTGGCGGAAGTGTTTAAAAGTTTCAGGAGGCTTGATGTCCACAAAAACAGCAGCATTGAAGGCACGGGCCTGGGTCTGGCCATAGCCGGCGGCCTGTGCCGGGCCATGGGCGGCGAGCTCACGGCCAGGAGCGAATACGGCCAGGGTTCCGTCTTCACGGCCGTACTGCTGCAGACTGTGGCGGACTGGAAAACGGCGGATGTTCCCTCCGGCGGGCCGACAGACGCGGGGCGGCTGCGCATCGGCTTTACGGCGCCGGAGGCCGACGTGCTGATCGTGGACGATCTGCCCGGGAATCTGCTGGTGGTCAAAAGTCTGCTCGCGCCCTACCGGATGCGCGTTCTCACCTGCCCGGGCGGGCGCGAGGCCGTGGAACTGGTGCGGGCGCGATCCTTCGATCTCGTGCTGATGGACCATATGATGCCCGATATGGACGGGGTGGCGGTGACGCGCGCCATCAGGGACATGGACGAGGAACGCTGCCGGACCATGCCCATTGTCGCCCTGACCGCCAATGCCGTGTCCGGCATGAAGGAAATGTTTCTGGAGAACGGTTTCAACGATTTTCTCAGCAAGCCCGTAGACGTGTTTAAGCTGGACGCCGTGCTCAGGCAATGGCTTCCCCCCGGAAAACGCCGCGGGGCGCCTGACGAGGCCCGCGGCCACGCGCCCGAAGGCGAACGGGAGGAAGGGCCTGCGCCGTTCCTTGTCCCGCCGGGCGCGCACTTACCGACAATCGCCGGCCTGGATGTCGGCGCCGGGATTGCCCGCATCGGCGGCTCGTTCAACCTCTATCTGGAGTTGCTGGCAATGTTCCGCACGGATGCCGAGGCGTGTCTCGCGCGAATCGCGCGGGATCCGGACGAGACCTCCCTGCGGACCTTCACCATTCAGGTCCACGCGATTAAAAGCGCTCTGGCCAACATCGGCGCCGGGGATCTGTCGAAAGAGGCCGCCCTGCTGGAGAAGGCGGGCAAAGAGGCCGACATGACCCTGATCCGGGAAAAGCTGCCCGCGTTCCGGAAGGAGCTTGCCGCCCTGGCGGCGAGCATCGGCGCGGCGCCAGGGCCGGACAGCGGGCCCGCGGCTGACGACGGGCAGGACCTTGCTCAGGCTGTCGCGGAAGACCTGGAACAGTTGCAGAAGGCGCTGGAAGCCCTGGATATCGGCGCAATGG
>JAISNZ010000008.1 GCA_031275955.1 Desulfovibrio sp.
CCGTTAAGTATTTCACTGGAATGCGCAATGAGGGGGTTCGGGGCGGAGCCCCGATACAGCAGCGTTTCCGGAAAGGAACATGCGATGCGCAAGATCTGCCGGCCTTTTTTTCTGTCCCCTGTCCTTCTTTTCCTCTTTCTCCTGCTCCCTTTTCCGGCCCTGGCGGAAACGCTGAAGATCGTGGCCGGGACCTCGCTGATCGAAGACATTGTGCGCGACCTCACCTCCGGCCGGGTCGAGATGATTACCCTCATGCCCGGTTCCCATTGTCCGGGCCAGGATGACGTCAAGGCTTCCGATTTCGTCTTCGCGGCCGGGGCGGACCTTGCCCTTCTGCACGCCTTTCAGCGCACGATGCCCCAGGTTGCGGGCATGCTGGAGGCCGTGGAGGGATCGGGGCTGCGCCGCGTGATTCTGGAATCAGGAGGCAGCTGGCTGATCCCGGAAGTCCAGAAACAGGCCGTCCGCGATATTGCCGCCGCCCTAGCCGCCGCGGCGCCGGAACAGGCCGGAGAGATAGGGGAACGGGCCGGAAGGCGCCTGCTCAGGATTGACCGGGCCGGCGGGGAAAGTCTGGCCCGCCTGGCCGCGGTCCGGGATCAGGCGGTGATCGCCTCCGCCATGCAGGCCGAATTCCTCCGCTGGGCCGGGCTGCGTCTCGCGGGCACATACGGCCGGGCCGAGGAACTGACTCCCGGCGGCATTGCCCGGCTCATCGACGAGTTGCGGGGCCGTCCCCTCCTGGGGGTGGTGGACAACTACCAGAGCGGCGCCGAGGCCGGGCTGCCCCTGGCCCTGGAACTGGGCGTGCCCCACGCGGTTCTGTCCAACTTTCCCGGTTCCTCCGAAGACGTGCCGGATTACTTCAGCCTCCTGCGCCATAACGTGGATCAGTTGATCCGGCTGGGAGAGTGATCGTGGCGGCCGGGGATCTGGCCTGCCTGGAGGGAGCGGAAGTCTGGTTCGGCCGCCGCCGCGTTCTTGCGGATGTGCGTCTGACCATCCGGCCGGGAGACTTCTGGGGCCTGATCGGGCCCAACGGCGCCGGGAAGTCCACGCTGCTGGGCCTGTTCAACGGCCTGACCGCCTATCGCTCGGGACGGGTGGAATATGCCGGCCGGACCGTCAGCCCGAAAAGCGCCGCCTGGGCCCGCCGGAGTATCGCCCATGTCTTTCAGGCCACGGACATGGACCCCAAAATGCCCCTCACGGTTTTCGAGACGGTGCTGGCTGGAACTTACGGCCGCCTGGGTCTGTTCAAAAAACCGGGGAAGAGGGAAAAGGATCTGGCCCTGCGATCCCTGGAGGCCGTGGGCCTGGCGGGCCTGGCCGGCCGGCCCGTCGGCCATCTGTCCGGAGGAGAGCGGCAGCGGGCGGCCCTGGCCCGGGCCTTGGCCCAGGAACCGGATCTCCTGCTCCTGGACGAACCCACAGCCTCCCTGGATTGGCAGGCCCAGAGGGAAATCCTCCGGACCATTGACGACCTGCGGCGGCGCTTCCGCCTTTCCGTGATCATGGTCAGCCACGATCTGAACGCGGTTTTCCATCTGGCCGCAAAGGTGGCCATGCTGAAGGACGGCCGCCTGATCTGGAGCGGACCCGTGGAGGAGTCCATGGACCCCGACCGCCTCGGCTTCCTCTATTCCGTTCCCATCAGCATTGTTGAACACGAGGGACGCCGGCTGGCCCTGTTTTAGGGAAACGCCGATGTCTTCCCTTTGAGGGGGCTTTGCCCCCTCAAACTCCCCCAGCAGGGGCATCATGCCCCTGCACCCCAAGTTAAGTATTTCAATGGAATACGAAACGAGGGGGTTCGGGGGGCATGATGCCCCCGCGCCCCCGTTATGTATTTCAAGGGAAGGGCAGGGCATGGAATCCTTTCTGAGTTATGAATTTCTCCGGCGGGCGCTGGTCATGGCCCTGGTGTCCGGGGGCGTCTGCGGCGCCCTGGGCGTCTTCGTGGTTTTGTGGCGCATGAGTCTGGTGGGAGTGTGCATTTCCCACGCCGCCTTTGCCGGGGCGCTGCTCGCCCTCTGGCTGGGGTTTCCCCCCCTGGCCGGCGGTCTGGCGGCCGCTCTGGGAGCCGCCTCGCTAGCCGGTCCCCTGGCGGAACGTCCGGGTTTCAGCCTGGACACGGCCATGGGGGTCATCTTTTCCCTGGTCATGAGCGTGGCCATGCTGGCCCTGGGCCTGCTGCCCGGCGCCAGAACCGAGGGGCTGGGCCTGATCTGGGGGAGCCTGCTGACCGTAACCGATTTCGATCTCGGGCTGATGGGCGCCGCCGCTTTGCTCCTCTGTCTCGTCCTCCTGCTTTTCTTCAAGGAAATCCAGGCCATCATCGGCCAGAGCCGGACGGCCCTGGCCGCCGGCATTCCTGTCCGGGCCATCCGCTACGCCAGCCTGCTGCTGCTGGGTCTGGTGGTCGCCTTCGCCCTCAAGGCGGTGGGGGGTCTTCTGATCTATTCCCTCATCGTCACTCCGGCGGCCACCGCCCTGCAACTGACCTACAGCCTGCGCGGGATGTTTCTTCTTTCGGCTTTTCTGGGGGCCGCGGCGGCCGTGGCGGGACTCTGGCTCTCCTTCCGCTTCTCCCTGCCCGCCGGAGCGGCCATCGTGCTGGTCGCGGCCCTCGTGCTGGCCCTGTCCCTGGTCTTTTCCCCGAAAAAGGACGGCCGCCGGCCATGAGGCCCGCTCTGCCCTGCTCCTTTCCTGCTGCCCGCACGGCGGCTTCCTGGGGATTCTCGTCCTTTCCGCCGCCGGGGGAAGCCGGGGCCGCCCTGTCTCCACGCTGGCGCAGGCGCCCTATGTTTTCCGGTTGAGGCCATGGAGATTTGACCTGAATCCGGAGCGGAGCCTGCCTATGACCCTGTCCTCGGCCTCGAAGGGAGAGGAGGTCCGGGCTGCCGGGTGGCGACCAGGAGGCCGCCCAGGATGAGGATGCCGCTGGCGAAGTGGACCCAGGCCACGGTCTCTCCGAGGAAGATGATGGCCTCCAGCCCGCAGAAGAGGGGCAGGGAATAATAGATGGTGGCTGTCCTGGCCGGCCCGATATAGGCGATGGCCTTGCCCCAGAGCCAGAAGCCGAGGACGGAGGTGCCGAGTCCCAGGTAGAGCAGGACTCCCAGGATGGGCGCTGTGAGGGGGATGGGCGGGCCCTTTTCCAGAAGCATCGGGGGGATGAGGAAGAGGATGCCGAGGCCGAAAATCACCGTGAGGGCGGTGAACTGCCCGACGCCCGAGGGCTGCCGGCGCGCGAGCAGGGTGTAGAGGGCGAAGCTGAAGGACCCGGCCAGCATGGAAAGATCGCCGCTGTGAAACTCCAGCCGGGCCAGGGCGCTCAGATCCCCTCTGGTGATGAGCAGGCAGACGCCCGCCAGCACCGCGCAGATGCCCCCCAGCCGCCGGGGGAAAAGGAGTTCCTGGTAGAAAAGGCGCGAGAGGATCAACACAAAGAGGGGGGATGAGGCGGCGATGAGGGACATGTTCAGGGCCGCCACGCTGTGCGCGGCGATGTAGATGAAGGTGTTGACCAGGGAGACCCCCACCAGGCCGGTGGCGAGGTAGTAGCGCCAATGCCGGAGGAAATGCCGCCGCTGGCGCAGGACCGGAACCAGGGTGAAGGGCAGAAGGGCGATGAAGGCCGTGAACCAGCGCAGGAAGGACAGGTGGAAGGGAGGGATGGTTTCCGCGATGCCCCGGCCGATGATGAAGTTCAGCGACCAGATCAGGGTGGCGGCAAGGGCCAGCAGGATGCCCCGGATTTCCAGGTTGGGGGCGAAGGGGGAAATTACGGGGGAAGGGGCGGGCATGGAACTCCCTATAGCCCTTCCCTCCGCCTGAGGCAAGGGCCGGCGGCGGCGGCTTTTCCCCTGCGCGGCGGCGTTGCCGGCTGCCGCAATACTTGGTACACAGCGGGTGCGGGGCAGTGACGGACGCCGTCCTGCTCCTTCGGCAACCTTTCGCCCCTCCCGGTCCCCATGGCCAATCCTTCCCGCGTCTTCATCCTCCGCCCGGTGGCGACCTCCCTGCTCATGGCGGCCCTTTTTCTGGCGGGGGCGCTGGCCTACAGCCGCTTGCCCGTGTCCGCCCTGCCGGAGATCGACTACCCCACGATCCAGGTGATCACCCTCTATCCCGGCGCCGGCCCGGAGGTCGTCACCTCCGGCATCACCGCTCCCCTGGAACGCCAGTTCGCCCAGATGCCCGGCCTGAACCGCATGAGCTCGCAGAGTTCGGGCGGTTCCTCGGTCATCACCCTGCAATTCGTCCTGGAACTGGACCTGGACGTGGCCGAACAGCAGGTCCAGGCGGCCATCAACGCCGCCGCCAACTATCTGCCCCCCGATCTTCCCAATCCCCCCCTGTACAACAAGGTCAACCCGGCAGACCCTCCCATCATGACCCTGGCGGTCACGGCCGAAGGGATGCCCCTGCCCCGCCTGCAGGATATCGTGGATACCCGTCTGGCCCGGAAAATCGCCCAGGTCAGCGGAGTGGGGCTGGTCAGCCTGTCCGGGGGACAGCGCCCGGCCGTGCGCATCCAGGTCAATCCCCTCCTTCTCGCCTCCCGCGGCCTGTCCCTGGATGATGTCCGGGCGGCCGTGTCCAATGCCAACGTCAATATCGCCAAGGGCAGCTTTGACGGCCCCCTGCAGTCCTCCAGCATTGACGCCAACGATCAGCTCCGCAGCGTTGAGGAGTACCGCGGCCTGATCATCGGCTACGCCAACGGCGCCCCCCTTTTCCTTTCCTCCGTGGCGGACGTGGAGGACGGGCCGGAGGATTTGCGCCTGGCCGCCTGGAAGGATACGCAGCCGGCCGTGATTGTGAACATCCAGCGCCAGCCGGGGGCCAACGTCATCAAGGTGGCCGACGAGATCAAGGCCCTTCTGCCCCGACTGAACGCTTCCCTGCCGGACAACCTGGAGGTGCGCGCCCTCACCGACCGCACCCTGACCACGCGGGCCACGGTGGAGGATGTGCGCCTGGAGCTCTGCCTTGCCGTGGGACTGGTCATCGTGGTCATGTTCGTCTTCCTGCGCGCCCTTTCGGCCACGATCATCCCGGGCGTGGCCGTGCCCCTGTCCCTGGTGGGCACCTTCGCCCTCATGTATCTTCTGGGCTATTCCCTGAACAACCTTACCTTCATGGCCCTGACCATCGCCACGGGCTTTGTGGTGGATGACGCCATTGTGGTCACGGAGAACATCAACAGGCACCTGGAGACGGGCAGGAGCCCCCTGGAGGCGGCCATTGCCGGGGCGGGGCAGATCGGCTTCACCATCCTTTCCCTGACCCTCTCCCTGGTGGCCGTGCTCATCCCCCTGCTGTTCATGGGCGATGTGCTGGGACGGCTCTTCCGGGAGTTCGCCGTCACCCTGGCCATTGCCATCCTGCTTTCCGCCGTCGTCTCCCTGACCCTCACGCCCATGATGTGCGCCTATCTGCTACGGCCCCTGAACCGGGATGAGGGTGGATCCTCCCTGTGGAAGCGGATCCTTGGGGTCTATGACCGCCTGCTGGGCATGGTCCTGGACCACCAGGGGCTGACCCTGATCGTCGCCGCGGGTGTTCTGGCCCTGACGGTCTTTCTCTACCTGGTGATTCCCAAAGGCTTTTTCCCGGCCCAGGACACCGGCCTGCTGCTGGGCATCACCGAGGCCCCGCCCTCCATCGGCTTTGCGGCCATGGCGGAGCGCCAGACCGAGGTCGCCCGGCGCGTCCTTGAGGACCCAGCGGTGGAAAGCCTGTCCTCCTTCGTCGGCGTGGACGGCGTCAACCCCACCCTGAACAGCGGGCGGATGTTCATCAACCTCAAACCCCTGGAGGAACGCGCGGACCGCGCCCCGGCAGTCATCCGGCGCCTGAACGCCGCTCTGGCCTCCCTGCCGGACATCACCCTCTACCTGCAGCCGGCGCAGGATCTGACCATTGAGGATCGCGTCTCCCGCACCCAGTACCAGTTCGTGCTGGAGGCCCTGACCCAGGAAGACCTGGAGATCTGGGTTCCCCGTCTTGTGGCCGCCCTGGCGGATCAGCCCGCCCTGGCCGATGTGGCCGGCGATCTCCAGGCCGGAGGCCGGTCCGCCCACCTTGTCCTGGACCGGGATCGGGCCGCGAGCCTCGGGGTTTCCGTGGCCGCCCTGGACAGCGCCCTTTACAGCGCCTTCGGCCAGCGCATGATCTCCACCATCTTCACCCAGACCAGCCAGTACCGGGTCATCCTGGAAGTGAAACCCCAATTCCGGGAAACTCCCGAGGATCTGCAGCACATCTATGTTTCCGGCAGCGAGGGCGCCCTGGTTCCCCTAGGCGCCGTGGCCAGGGTGGAGGAGCGTCTGGTTCCCCTGGTCATCAACCGCCAGGGCCA
>JAISNZ010000050.1 GCA_031275955.1 Desulfovibrio sp.
GCACTACATTGCGCTTTTGAAAATACATCCCATTGTAATCATTGAATTTTTCAATAAATCAGTGCTGCAAAAACTTGTTTTTGAGCAGTTTTCAGCAGGAACCTGTTAAACTTGGGCTAGCGGTCGCCGGCGGAGGGGATGCGCCGGTCCACGCCGAAATCGCGGGCGGCCACCTGGAGAATCCGCCCGGTCCGGCGATATCCGGTTTCCCCGCCTCTGATCAGGGCGGGAGCCAGCCGCGCCTGATCCGGGTCAAAACCGGCGGCGATCAGCGCATCTTCCCCCCCGCCCTTTTCCAGGGCGGCAACAAGAAGCGGGTCCGGGAGATCCTCCGGGGGCAGGCCGCCGGAGCCTTTCCCGGCGGAGGAAGGTCCTGGCGGAGGAAGGTTTTTCAGGACAGCCGGAGGGATCTGTCCGGCATGGCGCTCATTGTGCCACCGGCACAGGGCGTGTACCTGCGAGGCATAGAGATCCCCGAGGGGGGCAAGGTCCCCCGCCGCGCCGGCAAGGAAGGCGGGACGCCCCGCCGCCCTTTCGGATTTGTTCTCCGTGCTCAGCGCCAGGGCGCCGAGACGGTGCGCGCAGGCACCGAGCAAAAGGCTCCGCGCCTGGGCCTGAAGGTTCCCCCTGCCGGCCGGATCTCCGGGAAAAGCCGGATCAAGGACCGCGCGCAAGGCTTCCAGAATGCCGCCGACAGGCAGGATGTGGACTGTAAGGCCCAGGGCCGCCGCCAGGGCGCGGGCAGCGCCGTTCTCCCGGGAATCCGGCCCGGGCAGCGCCAGGCCCCGGACATGGCCGGAGCCAAGGGCCTCGCAGGCAATGGCCGCCGTCAGGGCGGAGCCCGCATCGCCGGACAGGACGAGAACCACATCCGAGAAACCGCGTTTGCGGACAAAATCGCGCGTGCCCAGCACAACAGCCTGCCAGATCTCCTCTTCCGGGGTCAGATTCGGGGCTATCAGGCGTTCGCCCCGGCCCGACATATCCACCAGCAGAAGGGATTGCGTGAAGGCCGGCGCCCGGGCCAGAAGCCTGCCCTCGCCGTCAAAGGCGAAGCTGCCGCCAAAATACACCAGATCGTCATTGCCGCCCACGGCATTGACCGCCAGCACCGGCGTCCGGTAGCGAACGGCCGTCCAGCCCAGCATCCGCTGATGCATGGCCGGCAGGGACCGGGCATAGGGCAGGGCCGTGAGGTTGATCAGGCCGTCCGCCCCTGCCGCGCCCATAAATTCGCTCACCGGATCCCGATCATAAACCTGCCGCTCCTGCCAGAAGGTCCTGTCGTTCCAGATATCCTCCCCCACAGTGACGGCAAGGCGCCAGCCCTTGTAGGAAAGCACTCCGCAGGAAACCCCGGGCTCAAAATAGCGCTGTTCCGCGTTGTCGCCGCTGTATGGAAAGAGCACCTTGCGGCTGAGAACCGTGACCTTGCCGTTCCGCAGAAAGACCGCGCAGTTCTGCAAGGGTCTGCCCTGGGGCACGGGATTGGCGACGGGCGCTCCCAAAAGCAGGGGCGGCAGGCGTTCTTCCCGGGCCAGGGTCTCCGCCATGCCCCGTAAAGCCTCCCGGCAGCCGGCCATAAATCCGGGCCGCAGGAGCAAATCCCCGGCGTTCTGCCCGCAGAGGGCCAATTCCGGCGCAAGGCAGAGTTCCGCGCCCAAAAGGCCGGCCTGGCGCGCGGCGGCCAGCAGGGCCCCGGCATTCTCCGCCACAGCGCCCGTGCTGGGATTGATTTGCAGCAGGGCTATCTTCAAAGCATGTCCTGTATGCCGTAGAGTCTGCCGGGGGCGCGGGCGTACAGCCAGCGGGCCGCCCGCAGCGCTCCGGCGGCAAAGTTCTCCCGGGACTGGGCCTGATGGGTCAGTTCAAGACGCTCGCCCGTCCCCAGGAAATATACAGTATGCACGCCCACGACATCACCGCCGCGCAGGGTCTGCAGGCCGATTTCCTCCCGCGGGCGCTCGCCGATTAGGCCCTGGCGATGATAGCGGGCGGTCCCTTCCAGTTTCCAGCCTCTGGCCTCCGCCAGAACTTCCGCCAGACGCAGGGCCGTGCCGCTGGGAGAATCCTTTTTGCGGGCATGGTGGATTTCCTGAACCTCCAGATCGTAATCCGCCCCCAGAATGCGGGCCAGATCCGGCAGGATGGCGACAAGAGCGGCAATGCCCACGCTCATGTTGGGCGACCAGAAGAGAGGCGTCTTTTCCGCCAGGCGGGCAAGCTCCTCCTTCTGCGCCCCGGACAGGCCGGTGGTGCCGATGACGTGGCAGGCCCCCTGGTCCGCAGCCTTCCGGGCCGCGGCCAGACTGGCCTCCGGCGTCGTAAAGTCCAGAACCAGGGCCTTGGGAATGACGGCCAGAAGATCCGCCACCTCGGAAGAGGCCCGCCCATGCCGGCTGACCGCTTCCAGATGTTCCGGCCTCTCCGTCACTCCGGCCAGGTCAAGATCCGGAGCCTCCTCCACCATACGGACAAGGGTGGATCCCATCCTGCCGCCGGCGCCCATGACGATAACAGGTATGCGCATGACAATCCCTCCCTCGCGCAAAAGAAGCGCGCAATCCCCGGAGCCTCTCCCCGGCGGATACCCGGGAAAAGGCTCCGGCGGTACGAAGCGAAGCGACGCCCGCGAGATTGGCGAAGGCGGACCTCGCTTCGCGGCAATCGCGGGACGAAATGGCTTCGGGGTCACCCCCGCGGCCGACATTCCGGACATACCCCATCGCCCCCGGAATGACCAGTCCAGTCAGATCCTCCTCCAGGGCAGGCCAAGGAGCGATCCCCAAACGCCGCTTCCCCGGGACTCCCGGTCCCCTTCTGCCCTTTTTCAATCCAAAGAAAACAACCAGGGGGTTCCCTGCGGGCGGAGCATTTTCACCGCGCAGAAATCGCCGCACATGGCGCAGGCTTCCTCATGGGCGTGCGGGGCGCGTCTGGCGAGCACGGCAGCGGGGTCGAGCGCCGCCCGCCGCATGCCCTCCCAGTCCAGATTTTTCCGCGCCTCCGCCATAGCCTGTTCCCGCCGCAGGGCCGCCGGCCTGCCGAGCGCGATTTCCCCCGCCTGGGCCGCGAGCCGGGAGGCCATCACCCCGGCCCGCACATCCTCCTGATCCGGCAGAGTGAGGTGTTCGGCGGGCGTAAGGCAGCAGAGGAAGTCCGCGCCGGACCATACCGCCAGAGCGCCGCCGATGGCTCCGGCTATATGATCGTGGCCGGGGCAGGTGTCCGCCGCCAGAGGCCCCAGCACATAAAGGGGCGCTCCATGGCAGACGGTCTTGATGCTTTCGATTTGCGCCCGCACCAGATGCAGGGGAACATGGCCGGGGCCTTCCACCATGCATTGCACGTCGGCGGCCAGTCCCTGCCGGGCAAGCCGGCCCAGCATGACCACTTCCTCCCATTGGGCCTCGTCCCCCGCGTCGGCTCCGGCTCCGGGACGCAGCCCGTCCCCCAGGGACAGGACGACATTGTGCCTGCGGGCAATGTCCAAAATGCGATCATAGCCCTCAAGGAAGGGGTTTTCCTTCTTCCTCGCCTTCATCCAGCGGGCGAGCAGGGAACCGCCGCGGGAAACAATGCCCAGCTTTCTGGCCCCCTGTTCGTCCGCCCGGGCGGCTCCCCGTTCCGTCAGGCCGCAGTGTACGGTCATGAAATCCACCCCCTGCTCCGCCTGGCGCTCCACTTCCTCGAAAATTTCCTCCGGCTCGATCCGCGCCGGGTCTTTGCCGGCGTCCGCGCACCGCCGGGCCAGGGCATACAGCGGCACGGTTCCGACGGGCCTGGGGCAGGCCGCGAGAATGGAGCGGCGGATGGCCTTCAAATCCCCGGCAATGGACAGGTCCATCACGGTATCCGTGCCGGCCTCCAGGGCGGCCGCCAGTTTTTGCCGCTCGCTTTCGGCGGAATTGCACAGGGGAGAGGTGCCGATATTGGCGTTCACCTTGACCCGGGCCGGCTGCCCGATGAGAACGGGGGCGGCCCCGTGGGCCGGATTGCCGAGCAGGACCATGCTGCCCCGCTCCAGGCCGGCGGCGATGGTTTCGGGGGAAAGGCCTTCCTCGCGGCACAGAGAGGTCAGGTGCCGGTTCAGGATGGCGGCCAGAGCCGTGTTGTCGGCAGGAAGAGACATGCTGCGTCCTTTTTGGGGAACGCGTCATACCGGGTAGGGATGGAAGGGGACGAAGCCCGGTCGCCTTGCCGCGCGGGCTGACGGCGGGGAAAACGTCCGCCTGGAAAAATGCGGGCGGACACTTTCCGCCAAGCAACTATCCCTACGGCAGCATGATCTGCGTCAGGTTCAAAGGGTATGGGAAAGATTCCCGTCTCAGCCCGTTTCCGGACTCCCCCTAGTTGCCCTTTGCCTACCGTGATCCGGCGGAAAATGCAAGGACCGCGCGCCCCGGCTCTTCCCCGCAGGGTAGCGGTTGCCATGTTTCCAAGATCCCTCTATTCTCCCGGACATGCGGATCCTCTATTTCACCTCCTCCTCCAACAAAAGCGGCGGTAGCCGGCAGGCCCTCTATCTGGCCCGGGGCATGGAGGCGCGCGGGCACAGCGTGGCCTTTTTTCTGCCCGGCTCCTCCTCCCTGCCCCAACTGGACCCGGACTGGCAAGGCTGGCGGCCTCTCGGCCCGCCAGCCACCTGGAAATCCGCCCTGGAAACGGCCTTGCGCGCCTCCCCGGGCCCTGCCGTGATTCACGCCTTCCACAATGCCGCCCTCAAGCGTCTGGCCTGGTGGAGCCTTTTCTGGAAACAGCGCGCCGTCTGCTTCGCCCAGCGGGGAGTCCTCTTCTGGCCGCGCAATCCCCTCCCCTACTGGTCTCCCGGCATTGCCTGTTTCGTGGTCAATACCGCAGCCTGCGCCCGGGTTCTCCGCGCCATCGGCCTTCCTTCGCGCCGCATCCGCCTTGTGCCCAACGCCATTCCGAAGGAACGCGTCACCCCGACGCTTTCACGCGCCAGGATCCGCGCCGCTCTCGGCCTGGCCCCGGAAGATCTGGTCTTCGGCGCCATTGCGGACTCCTCTCCCGTCAAAGGCGTGCCCATCCTC
>JAISNZ010000129.1 GCA_031275955.1 Desulfovibrio sp.
CCTCCCATTTACGGGCGGCAGATTCTCTATTTTCAGGATCCGGTCTTTTCCCGGCGGGCCAAAATTCCCGCCCCGGAGCAATCGGATTCTTTGCATCCGGATTCGCCGGCGGCATCGCCCAGGTCCTCTCAGACAACTTCCGTCCCGAAACTGAACAATTCCGCTCAGGAACTGAACAAGGAGGAAATCCGTGCGCGCTATTTTCCGGCCTAAGCCCGCCCTGGTTCTTGCGTTGCTCTTCGCGGCGCTTCTGGCCGCGTTCTGGAGCTTTGACCTGCGCCTGAATTTCACGCCCTCGCTTCCGGCGGGCGTGTACCGCCTTTCCCGGATGCTCCCCGCGGATCCGCTCCGGGGAGGCAGCGCAAGCTTCTGCCTGGAAGGGGAAACGGCTCGAACGGCTATGGAGCGCGGGTACCTGCAAACCGGGCTTTGCCCTTCCGGGGTTCAGCCCTTGGTCAAGATTGTCGCCGGTCTGCCGGGGGATTTTTTGGTTTCGGATTCTTTGGGGATTCGCGTCAACGGGCGTCTCTGGCCCAACAGCCGCCCTCTCTCCGAGGACGGACAGGGCCGTCAGCTCACGGCGGCCCAACTGCCGGATCGGATCCCGGCCGGGATGGTCCTGATGCTGTCTTTAGCCCATGAGGGTGGTTTTGACAGCCGCTATTTCGGATTGGTGCCTCAGGACTCGCTGGATCAGGCGGGATTGTTGTTTGCCTTTTAACGTCAACAAGCAAGGGGGTTTGTCATGCTGGACAAGGAGTATCTGCAATCAGCGGCAAAGGCCGTGGAGAGGCAGCTTGCGGACTTTCCGCCCTCGATCGGGATCCCGGTGGATCCGGACGTGGCGGATCAGATGGGGACTTTTGTGGAAGACGCCATCAGTCCGGAGGACATGGCGGATGATGTCTTTCTGAACACGAACGAACAGGGGGAGGTCTCCAATGGAAACGAATATTGAGGAAGGGAAGATTTCTTTTCCCGAAGAATTCAGCGCCAAGATCATTGCCCGCCTGGAGGCCGGCACGGCTCCCTGGCAGAAGCCCTGGACGCCGGGGAAACAGCGCCTGGTTCCCCATAACCCGGTCTCCGGCACGGCATACAAAGGAGTGAACCGTTTTGCCCTGGGCCTTCTCTCCGATTTTTCCGACCCGCGCTGGATGACCCTGAAGCAGATCAACGAGGCGGGTCTGGCCCTGAAGGAAGGCAGCAAGGGTACCTCGATCATGTTCTACAAATACGATCAGGAGCAGGATCGCCTGGATGAAAACGGCAAGCCCGTCCTTAGCGCGGACGGTAAGCCCGAAAAGGAAATCGTGCGCCTGGAGCGGCCCGTGGTTTACTATCCCATTGTCTACAACGGGGAGCAGATTGAGGGCATGCCGCCCCTGCAGCTGACGGACGTCGCCTACCAGTGGGATCCGCTGGAGAAGGCCGAAGGCCTTCTCGCCGCCTCCGGCGCGGCCCTTTTCCACGATCAGAGCGACAGGGCCTACTACTCGCCGGCCAAGGATGAAATTCATCTCTGTCCCAGAGAAAACTTTCCGGATCCCGGCGCCTATTACGGCACGGCTCTGCACGAGCTTGGGCATTGGACCGGCCATCCGGAACGCCTGGACCGGGATTTTGGGCCGCACGGATCGGAAAAATACGCCCGTGAGGAACTGCGGGCGGAAATCGCCTCCTGGATGCTCAGCGAGGATATCGGCATCGACTTTGATCCCGGCGATCACGCTTCCTACGTCCAGTCCTGGATCGAGGCCCTTAAGGACGATCCGCATGAGATCCTGCGGGCCTGCCGGGATGCGGAAAAAATCAAGGGGTATGTCATGGAACTGGAGCGGAGCAAGGAACTCGGGCGGGAGGATCCTGCTGCCAAAAGGCCAGCCCTGATTCCTTTGGCCTACAAGGAAAAGTTTCTGGAAGTCCCTCCCTTTGAGGCGCAGGAGGTCAAGGGCCTTGGCGGCAGATGGGATCAGAAAACCGGCCAGTGGTACGTTCCCAAGGGAGCGGAGTTGGCCGCCTTTGAAGCCTGGATCCCCAAGCCCAATCCGGCGCTGGAAAACACCTATCTTGAGGTGCCCCTTTCGGCAAAGAACCAGGCCAAGGCCTTCGGCGCCAGATGGGATCAGGGGAAAGCCAAATGGTACGCCCCCAAAGGCGCGGATCTGTCCCAGTTGAAGGCCTGGCTTCCCGCGCTCAATCCGGCGACGGAAAAGACCTTCCTGAACGTGCCCATGGCGGAGAAGGACGAGGCCAAGGCCCTGGGGGCCAGATGGGATAAAGAGGCCAAACGCTGGTTCGCCCCGCGGGGGACGGATCTCTCCGGCCTGCGGAACTGGCTGCCCGTTGAGGACACCCGCGCCTATGTGGATGCCGAAAATTCCCGGATCACGGCCCAGATCAAACGCGGCGGCAAATGGGAGCATCTCCGGGATGAGGACGGAGCGCCGAAACTTTTTGAGAGCGCGGACGCCGCGACGGCATACGCCAAAAAGCGGATTTCCCCGCCGCCTGTTCCGCTTCCCACGCTTTCGCCCCAGGAAGAGTTCGCCAGGGCCATTGAGGTTCTGGGCGGGGATCTCGGCGGCAATCCGCCCGTCATGGATGGAAAAAAGCGCCGGATTCCCCGGATTGGCGCGGGTCCGAAGGATGCAGGGTTTGAGTATCAGGGTTTTGCCGATGCTCACCCCGCGGGCTGGATGCGAAACTTCGGCAGTGGCGATTTCCAGAAATGGCGGGCCTCCGGCCATGTCCTCACGCCGGAGGCGGAGGAACGTCTCCGGGAGGAATTCAAACAGCGCCGGGAGGCCAGAGAGCAGGAACAGGCCAAGGTCGCGGATGAAGTGGCCATCATGTGCTCCGCGTATTTCGCGGATCTTTCCGCCGCTCCCAGGGAACACGCCTACCTGCTGCGCAAGGGCATCGGCCCCGAAGGATTGAAGGTCAACCCCTCCGGCAAGGTGCTGGTCGCGCCCGTCATGAATACGGACGGGGAGATCCGCAACCTCCAGTACATCCAGGAAAACGGCGAGAAGAGCTTTGAAGCCGGCGGCCAGAAAAAGGGGCTTTTCGCTCTCATCGGCGCGGATATGCGCAAGGATGAGCCGTCTCTCGCCCAGGGCGAGATCCTGATGGCCGAAGGCTACGCCACCGGGGCGACGCTGCATGAGGTTACGGGCAAGCCCGTGGTTGTCGCCTTTGACGCGGGCAATCTCAAACCCGTGGCGGAAAGCATCCGGGAAAAGTTCCCCCGGGCCGCCATCACCATCTGCGCGGACAACGATCATGCCCACACCCGGCATGACGGGACGCCGTACAACATCGGCGTGGCCAAGGCCGCGGAAGCGGCGGAAGCCGTGGGCGGCAAATTCAAAGTCCCGCCTCTTTCCGCGCAGGACAAGGAACGCGGCCTTACGGACTTCAACGATGTCTTCCTGGCCCACGGCCCTGAAGCCGTTGCCAGGGCCAGCGGCCTGAAGCCGAAGGACAGGGGCGTCTCCCTGGCTGGATAGGTTCTGATTGCGGTTTGCGGACGGTCTGGCGGATTTCCCGCCAGACCGTGAAAACGGGGATGTTGTCATGGAATTCACGGATCTGTCCGCTCAGAAGGAACGGCTTCGGCAGGAAGGAGAGGCGAGTAATGAAATTGATGATTGTGGAGTCTCCCGGCAAGACTAAAAAGATCCAGGGGTTCCTCGGCAGCGGCTGGAAGGTCATGGCCTCTGTTGGCCACGTGCGCGATTTGCCGGACAAGGGTCTTGGGGTGAAAGCCCCGGACTTTAGGCCTCAGTATGAGGTGACTTCGCGCGGCGGGGAGGTTCTGGCCAGGCTCAAAACCGCCGCGCAGGCGGCGGATGAGGTCTATCTGGCCACGGACCCCGACCGCGAGGGCGAGGCTATTGCCTGGCATTTGCAGGATGCCCTGGGGCTGAAAAAGGCAAAGCGCGTCACCTTCACGGAGATCACCGGCAAGGCGGTGTCCGCCGCCCTGGAGAAGCCCCGCGCCATCGACATGGCGTTGGTGGCCGCCCAGGAGGGGCGCCGGGTGGTGGATCGCTTGTGCGGCTATCTGGTTTCCGGGCCGCTTTCCGACTGCGCGGCTCTCGGCCGCGTCCTTTCCGCCGGCAGGGTGCAAAGCCCGGCCGTGCGCCTCGTTGTGGACCGGGAGCGGGCCATCAAAAATTTCGTCTCCACAACGCATTACGGGGTGGATCTGCGTTTTGAGGCCGTTGCCAACATTACGGACGGCTGGAAGGCCTCCTGGAAGCCCTGGCTGGAGGAAGGGCGGGAATATTTTCTGGATAAGGCGACAGCCGAACGGGTGGCGGCGATCCGCTCCCTGGAGGTTCTTTTCTGCGAGGAATCCGAAAGCCGTTCCGCGCCGCCCGCGCCGTTCATCACCTCCAGCTTGCAGCAGGCGGCCAGCAACGCCCTGAAGTTCGCCCCCAAAAAGACCATGGAGCTTGCCCAAAAGCTCTACGAGGGCGGCCACGTCACCTATCTGCGCACGGATTCTCCGTATCTTTCCGAGGATTTTGTCCGGGAGGCGCGGGCCTATTGTCAGGCCAAGGGCCTTCCCCTGGTGGAGAAGCCCCGGACCTGGAAGGCCAAAGGGAACGCCCAGGAGGCCCATGAGGCCATCCGGCCGACGCATGTTGAGGTGGAGGAGGCCGGAGAGACGGAAGAGGAGCGGGATCTGTACCGGCTCATCCGCCTGCGGACCCTGGCCTGCATGCTGGCGGATGCCGTCTATGCCGCGCGCCTTCTTTCCCTGGGCGGAAGCCTTGACGGGAAAACCGCCGTTTTTGAGGCCCGCGGCCGGGTGCTGCTGTCTGGAGGATGGCGGCATCTGGTGGCTTCGGATCAGGCGGATGAGGAAGAGGCCCAGGAACCGGAAAATCCGGTCCCGGCGCTGAAGAGCGGCGACAAGGCGCTTGCTCAGGAGGGGGTTGTCGTCACCCGGCAGACGAAGCCGCCCAAGCGCTTCACCGAGGCGACGCTGATCCGGGAACTGGAAAAGCGGGGCATCGGCCGGCCGGCCACCTATGCCGCCATTCTGGACGGGATCATCAACAAACGGGGCTACCTTGCGCTGGAGAAACGTTTTCTGGCGCCCACGCCGGACGGAGCGGCGGTTGTGGATCATCTGAAAGGAAATTTCTCCTTCCTGGAGTTTGAGTACACAAAACGTCTGGAAGACACTCTTGACGAGATTGCCGCGGGCCGGGCCGCGTACATGGAATCCGTGGCCGCCGTCTTTGATCATCTTCAGGCGGAACTGGACAGATTCAAGGCGGCAACGGCCGCGCCCTGCCCGGAATGCGGCGCTCCTCTTCGCCATCTGATTAAAAAGGCCGGCAAGGATTCCAAAGGATACGATTTTTTTGCCTGCAAGGCCTGCGATTCCACCTTCTTCAACGACAAGGGCAAGCCCGGCGGCAAACAGGAAAAGAGGGAGAGAAAGCCACAGGTTCTGAGCGCCTACAAGTGCATGGCCTGCCACAAGCCTTTGGCGCGCCGTCAGGGGCGCGTGAAGGACACGGGCGAGGAATATGATTTTTACGGCTGCTCCGGCTACCCGGGGTGCCGCCAGACCTACGAGACCACAGAGGACGGCAAGCCGGACTACGATTCCGTGAAATAACCCTCTACCCAGGTGCGTTCCATGAAACGGATTCCTTTTTTTCTACCGCTGCTTCTGCTGCTCCTGGCCGGCTGCCTTGCGGGCAAGAACCGCCATGCCTTTGACGGGGTATCTTCCGTGTATCCGGAGGTTACGGAGCGGATTGCCCTTGATGCCGCGCTCCATCTCTCCCGCGCCTATCCTCCCGGCCAAACTTCGGTTGCGCTGGATGCGCAAAGTCCTTTCGGGCAGGCCCTGGAAGAGAACCTTCGCCGCCAGGGTTTCACGATTTCCCCAACCGGCCTTCAGATTGGCTATACGCTGGACGTGCTTCAGGACGAAGCCTCTCCGGTCTGCTATCTGAGCCTTTATCTTCCGGACGGCGTTCTGGCGCAAGGCTATGCCGTAAGCGGCGGGCTTGTCGTGCCGGAGGGCGTTTTCAGCAAAACCGGGCTTGCCTCCTATTCTCCGGCGGATGACGCCTCGGATGTGGAGACGATTCCGCTGGCGGATGAGCCTGTTTTGCCGGCCGCGGGGCCAGCCGCCAAGGTGGAACCCGTGGCGGCGCCTCCGGTTGCGTCTTTGTCCGCGAACGAGCCTTTGGCTTCTTCTCCGGCAAGATCGCCCGCGTCTTCGGTCATTGCCGCCGCTTTGGCGGATGTCGCGCGGGAAATGCCGCCGGCCGCGCTGTCTCCTCCGATCCCCGTTCTTCCCGCCGCTCCGGCGCTCCTGCCGGAAGCCGCGCCCGTTGAGTCCGCCTGGACAATCAAGCCCGGCCTGCTCAGGCCGCAGCTTGCGCAGTGGGCGGCAAGCGCGGGCTATCAGCTTGTCTGGAAGGCGGATCACGACTTTGACATGGAATCCTCCACGATCTTCCGGGATGACTTTGAAGGGGCGATCAAGCGGCTGTTCACGCGGATGCACCTGCAGGGCAATCCCCTGAGAGTCACCGTCTACCAAGCAAATCATGTGCTTGAAGTGGTTGAGGAGTAAGCCGTGAAACGTAGCGCGCTCATTTTGAGCTTTTTTCTTCTTTCGGGTTGTCTGCCCCAGGCCGGTCCTTCCGGCGAGGTGATCGAGGGCAAGAGCAAGGAACTGGAGGGCCTTTCCCAATCGCGGATCGTTTCCGTGCTCAAGGAGCCGTACCTTGGGGCGACGGCCGTTCCCATGCCCAGGGGCGCGGAATTTTCCTCCGGCGTCTGGATAAAACAGATCTCCATGCACAGGCGCGGCTCCCTTGCGGATCTGTGCGCGGCCGCGAGCGAGATGACGAATCTGCCCATTTCGGTTCAGGGCGGTGGCCGGGCCGCCTCAATCGCCGCAAGGCCCGCTCCATCAGGGGCCAGGCTGGACGCGGAACTGCTGGCCGCCCTGGGGGACGCCACTTCCGGCGCCCGTTCCCCCGAACGGGCTTTGGAATCGACATCGCCGGCATCGGGCGGCATCCGGGTGAAGTATGCGGGCACGGTGAAGGGGCTTCTGGACCTTCTGGCCTCCCGCTCCGGCCTTTCCTGGGACTACAGCCCGGAGGGCGGGGTGACCTTTTCCTCCGCCACGACGCGGACGTTCACCATCTGGGCCGCGCCGGGGAAGGTTGTTTTTTCCAACAAGATCACGAACGAATCCAACCAGGAGGGGTCTTCCTCTTCCGGATCCTCCGGCGGCAGCTACGAGGATTCCACCATCAGCACGGCCCAGACCAACACGACGGAGCTTTCCTTTGACATCTGGAAGGATGTGGAAGCGGAGGTCAAAAACCTTTTGACGGCCAACGGCAAGGTCAGCGTCAATCAGGCCGCGAGGACGATCACCGTGAGCGATACGGCGCAAACCCTCCGGCAGGTCGCGGCCTATGTTGAGGATCTGAACCTGCGCCTTTCCCGCCAGATTGCCCTGTCCATCAAGGTCTGGTCTCTGGAGATCGAGGATTCCGGCGAGGCGGGCGTGGATCTTGGCATGTTTTTCGAGAACGCGTCCGTCAAGGTCTTTGCCGGGGCCTCGCCGCTCCAGTTCCTGAACTCCGGGGGCGAGCTTTCCGCCGCCATTGTGGACGGCAAGCTGAAAAATTCCACCGCCCTGCTCAAGGCTTTGCGCAGTGTGGGCAAGGCGACGCAGGTCACCTCCGGGGGCGGGGTGGTCATGTCCAACCAGCCGGTGCCTGTTCAGGCCATCCGGCGCGAGGCCTATCTGGCCAGCTCCTCCCGTTCCCAATCCGAGTACGGGGACATGACGGAGCTTATCCCCGGCGAAGTGACCACGGGTTTTGCCATGACGGTCATTCCGCACATCATGGAAGGGCGGCGCGTTGTCCTGCAATACACGGTCAATCTTTCCAGCCTTGACGATCTTTCGGAATTTTCTTCCGGCGATTCCGCCATCCAGCTGCCCAAGGTTTCCACGCGCAGTTTTTCCCAGCGGATGAGCCTGAAAATCGGCCAGACCCTCGTTCTGGCCGGCTTTGAGCAGGAGATCGACAGCAACGCCGCGCGGGGAGGGATTTTGGGCTTCATGAAATCGCGTGAATACAAAAAGAGCCTGATCGTGATCACCATTGCAACGGAATCGGGAGAGGTGTGATGCGCATTGTCAGGCTTTTTGATCGTTCCTACGCCGTCGGGCTTTGGTGGCAGCACCGGCCCGGCGGCCCCGGCCCGAAAAAGGCGGTTCTGGCCCTCGCGCGGGAGCGGGCGAAGGAATTTCCCCAGGACAATTATACCTGCGTCGCTCTCCAGGCCCATCAGTTCGGGCTTGGCTCCTACCGCGGCGAGATCAAAAACCCGCGAGTCTATTCCCTTGCCGCCGCCCTGGCCCCGGAGGCGGAATCCTTTGTGGGCGTCTTTCGCCTGGAAGACGATCTCTGGTGGCTCTGCGTTCTGAACAAGGGCGACATCGCCCCGGACGGGGACGCCTGCTTCGCCACAGAGGAAGAGGCCAGGGCGGCGGCCAATTCCCACCGCCAGGTGGTGGGCGTGGATGAGGTCTTTTACTCCTCGCTTGACGCCGGCCTGCGCTATCTGGCTTCCGCCCTGCGTCCGGAGACGTATCTGCAGGAAATTTTTCCAAGCGCGGCCGGCAGGCGGCGGCTGAAGGTCAGAATCGGCCTGGTCGTTACCCTTGTCGCCCTTGCCGCCGGCGGATGGTTGCTTCGCGATTATCTGGAGGAGCGGGAACTGGAAGAGCTTACGCGGCTGACCCAGGACGCCGCCATCCGCTACAAGCGGGAACTTGCGGAGCATCCGGAGAGGTTTTTCAGCATGGGCTGGCAGGACGCGCCGCCTTCGGCCGCCGCCGGCAATCAGTGCCTTGCGGCCATGGCCGATGTGCCCCTGGTCTTTCAAGGCTGGATTGCGGAAGGAGCGCAATGCCTTCCGGGCAAGGATCTGACAGTGATCCGGAGCCACAAAAGGGGCGCCTCCTTTGTGGATCTCCCGGCCGGAACGCGCCTTTTGTCGTCGGAGTCGGCTTCCCTAACCTCTCCCCTCCCCGCTCTGGCCAGGCGGCCTACCCTCGCCCCCGGCGGCCTGCCTTTGCGGGATGCGGCGGCGGCGAGGCTGTATCAGTTGACGCAGGATCTGAACGCGCGTCTGCAGCTGTCCTGGGATCCTCCGGAGCAGACGGTAAGGGATGAGGTTTCCCTGGTCTGCCCCTGGCAGAAAGGGCGCTTTGACCTCACCGTCCCGCACGACGCTATGTCCTTCGTCTTTTCCGCTCTGGAATATCCCGGTCTGATGGTTTCCAGGGTTTCCTACACCAAGAACAACGAATGGAAGATTCAAGGAGTGTCCTATGTCCGCCCGAAATAGATTCGGCAGGAACACGGTTGCCGGGGTGTTTTTGCTGCTCTGCGTGCTTTGCCTGTCCGCGTATTGCGCCTGGGGTGAACTGGAGCCTTTCCTTTTCGCGGAGGAAGAGGCGGTTTCGCTGGTATCGCCGGCGCCCCCCGCAAAAGCTCCGTCTGTCCCCCTGGCGGCGCGAAAGTCCGAAGCCGCGCCTTCCCTTCTTGCGGAAGAGCCTTTGGCCGTTCCGGCGCCGCTCCTGACGGAAAATGCTGATGTGGCTCCTGTGCTGGAGCCGGTAAAAAAGAATCCTCCCCCGCCGAGCATCGCGCCCTCGCCTTCCCAAACGGCAAGCCGGGAAACGGTGGGTCTTTTGTCGGTTCTTCTGGGCGAGCTGGAGGTACGCAGGGCGGAACTGGCGCTGATGGAAGTCAGCAAAAAAATTGAGGAGCTGAATACTCCGCCGCCTGTGGTGATTGCCGCGCCTGTTGAAAAGCCCGCTCCGCCTCCGGCCGTGCCGAAGGTTGTGGCCATTGAGGGCATGGGAGGAAGACTGCGGGCCTTGGTGCGCACGGAGCGGGGCCTGCGGACGGTTGCCGCGGGAGAGGCCCTGGATTTGGGGCGCGTGATCAAGATCAGCCTTGACTCCGTTCAGTACGAGGATCGGGACGGCAAACTGACGACCTTGCCGGTCGAGGATTGAGGGTGAGGCCATGACCGCATTTTATAACGGCGCGTCAGACGAACTGCGCAGGAACATCTTTCTGGAAGACGGCATTCTGTACGTTTCCGAAGCCTGGAAATCCGAGCCGGAGTATCTGTCCTTTTTCAGCCTGTCCAGAAAGCGCGGCGTATTGGAGGCAAAGTCCCTGCCTCCTGATGACTTTCTGAAGCGGTACAACAAAGCCTCCATGGAATTGGGCAACACGCAGCAGAGCGAGCTGCAGACCTATGCGGCGAAGCTGCTCAAAACAGCCTATGAGCAGAACGCCTCGGATATTCATATCGCGGACTACGGCACATACGGGGTGATCCACTTCCGCTGCCTGGGGATGCTCCGATCCTACGCCCAACTGCCGGGATCCAGGGTCAAGCAGTTGATCGCGGTCATCTACGGCACCATGGCCCAGCAGGCCTCCACGGCCTCCCATACCCCCAGCGTCCGCCAGGATGCCCGCATCGCCAGGCGGGAGTTTCTGCCGGAAAAGGTGCATTCCGTCCGGGTGCATACGGAGCCGCTGGAGTGCTCCCAGGCCGAAGGCGGCGTCGGCTGCCTGATGCTGCTGCGGCTGTTGTACGACCGCACGGAGGCCGCTGGCGATCTCCGCTCCCGGCTGATCGGCCTTGGCTATTCCGATCCGGATGTCGGCAAATTCCGGTTCCTGACGGAGAGATCCGGGCTGATCATCATCTCCGGCCCCACCGGGCACGGCAAATCCACGCTTCTGAAGCACGTCATGGAGGCTCAGGCCGAGGAAGCGCCGGAGAAGTCCTACCAGAGCATTGAGGACCCCCCGGAATATCCTCTGGCCAACGTCAAGCAGATCATGGTCACAACCGGGAATATCGCCTCGGACCCCGCGGCGCGCGGGCGCAATTACATTGATTCCATCGCGGGGGCCATGCGCTCGGACCCGGACGTGCTCATGATCGGGGAAATCCGCTTTCCCGAGGCGGCCGTAGCCGCCATCGACGCCGCCCTCACCGGCCATGCCGTCTGGGCGACTCTTCACGCCAACAACGGCCTCGGAATCATCCCGCGCATGAAGAGTCTCCTGAATGGCGCGTCCTATGCCGAACCCCTGGAATACCTTTGCGATCATAATGTCCTGGCCGGGCTTGTCTATCAGCGCCTTGTTCCTGTGCTTTGCGATCAGTGCAAGGTGCGCCTGCAGAACGCCTCTGAGGCCTGGCGGCGGGAAGTTCTTCCCGCGCACACCTTTGAGCGGGTGAAAAAGGCGGTGACAAACCCGGAGGAGGTGCATGTCCGGGGTCCGGGGTGCGCGGCCTGCGGGCAGGTGGGCTTTACCGGCCAGACCGTCGCCGCGGAGGTCATTGTCACGGATCAGGCTCTGCTTGGCTATATCCGCGCCGGGAAGATGCCCGAGGCCTATGAATACTGGCGCGCCGTCATGGGGGGAAGAACCTATGTCCAGGACGCCATTCGCAAGATGGAAAGCGGAATCCTGGATCCCTATATGACGGAATTGCGGCTTGGGGTGCCGCTGAATTTCAGCCACGCGGATGTAAGCGGAAAGGGATCGTTATGAGAGACGCCTTATTGCGGACCTATTTCGGCGCGGCGGCAAGAATCCGGACATGGCGGAAATTGTCCGGTCTTCTGCGCCACAAAATGGGGGAACTGGACACCCTGATCCTGATCCGGGACAGGTACGCCGCGCGCAAGCATCCTCTGGCCAGGCTGTTTACCCGCGTGATTGACGAGATCAACCGGGGCCGTTCCCTGGACGCGGCCTTTTATCCCTGGATTCCCCAGGAGGAGACGATGCTGCTCCGGGGCGGGGTCCAGGGCAACCGCCTGCCGGAGGCCCTGCTGGATTGCGTCTCCTTGATCCAGGCCCGCCAGAAGATCATGGGCGGGGTTATCGCGGCGGTCGCCTATCCGGCCCTGCTGCTCAGTCTGTTCCTCGTCCTTTTGCTCACCGTGGCCCTGTATGTGGTGCCGGAGCTGGCCCTGATTTCAGATCCGGAGCGATGGACCGGCCCCGCGGCGGTTCTCTACGCCGTCAGCGGTTTTATCGCCTCTTTCGCCGGGGCCGTCCTTTTTCTGCTGGTCTTCTGCGCGGTCCTGGCGGCGCTTTTGAGCCTGCCGTACTGGACCGGACCCTTGCGGGCGCGCTTTGACAACGCGCCGCCCTGGTCCATCTACCGGCTGCTGGTGGGGAGCGTGTGGCTGTTTACCGTGGCCACGCTTCTTCGGGCGAACATCCAGCTTGAATCCATCCTGACGGACATGCTGGCCGCCGACAACGCCCGCCCCTGGCTTAAGGAGAGGATCGGGCGGATCAAGGAGGGCTACAAGAGTGAGGGAAACTTCGGAAAGCTCCTGCTTTCCTTGAAGTTGAACTTTCCGGACGCGGAGCTTGTTGAGGATCTGGCGATCTACGCCCGGATGCCGGATTTTCACGCCACCATGTACGCGGTGGCCAAGGAATGGCTTGATGAAGGAGTGGAGCGGATCGGCGCCCAGGCGAAGATCCTGAACACCGGGCTTCTCGTGGGCATTATGGCGGTGCTCTGCGGCCTGGGTGTGGCCATCGGCTCCATGCAGCAACAATTAACCAATTCCATGGGAGGTTTGTGATGACTTCGCTGAAAAGAAACCCGCGCATCGGTCCGCGCTCATCCGAAGAAGGCTGGATGCTGACCGAAGGCATCGGCTCCATCCTCTTCTATCTGATCATGATCGGCCTTGGGGCCGGAATCCTCTACCTGCTCTTTTCCAGTTCCAAGGTCACCCAGATGGAGCAGGGCCTTTCCACCATGACGATGCAGATCCAGGGGCTTTATGCCGGGTCTTCGTCCTATGAGGGGCTGAACAATGCCGTGGCCGTGCAATCCGGGGCGGCGCCCGGCAAACTTGTCAGCGGAACCACGATCAAGACGCCCTGGGGCGGGAATATCACCGTGGGAACCGGCTCGGATTCAGGGACCTTCACCGTCAAGCTGGAAGGGATCGCCAAGGCGGATTGCAGCAAGCTGGCCGTCTACCAGTTGAACATGTGGGAGTCGGTGGACATTAACGGCACGGTCGTGGACGGCGATACCGCGGTGGCCGATGCCGTGGGCGCCTGCTCCGGAAAAAGCAACACCATCATCTATACCTCCCGGTAACGGTATGAACGCATTGCGGCAGGCGGAATTTTCCGATCTCATCCTGGCCGGGGACGAAACCTGGTTTTTGAAGGGCGTCCCCGGTTCCGGCCCGGCCCTTGTGGCCGCGCCTCCTGAGTTGCGCGGCGCCTTGCGGAAACTTTTGGAGCGCGTCCGGGGACGCTATGCGCAAATCAATTCCGCCCACAGCATCCGCCTTGTTTTTGAAGAGGTCGCCTTCCGGGCGGCCGTGTATACGGATGTCGCCCTGGGGGACGTGTACTTTATGCGCCGGCTTCCGGAAACCGTTCCCTCCCTGCAAGCTCTCAAACTGCCGGAGCCGGTGACGGAATGGCTGCTGCGCAGGGAAAATTCCCGCGGCCTTCTGCTCTTCAGCGGCGCCCAGGCTTCCGGCAAGACGACCTCGGCCGGGGCGCTCATAGCGGCCCGGCTGGAAAAATTCGGCGGACACGCCATTACCTATGAGCATCCTGTGGAAATGCCCCTGTCCGGAAGGCACGGCGAAAGCGGCTTTTGCTTTCAGACGGAGATTGTTTCCGAGGATGAGCTGGCCTCGCGCATCGAGCGATCGCATCGGTACGCTTCGCCCAACATCGTCTTTGTCGGGGAAATCCGGAGCAGACACGCCGCATCCGAAGTGCTGCGGGTGGCCCTGGGATCGAACCAGCAGCTGGTGGTGGCCACCATCCACGGCCTGAACGCCTGCGCGGCTCTGGACAGGCTTTTGACCTGGGCGCGGGAGATCGACGGGGACATCGCCCGGCACAATCTCGGGCAGAGCCTGATCGGCATCGTGCATCAGGAACTCAGCTTTGAGAAGGAATCGGAAGACAGGCGGGCGCGTCTCACCGTCAAGGAGTTCCTGCTCCTGTCCTTTGATCCGCAGTCGGAGGCGGTGCGGGCGAAACTGCGCGAGGGCAATCTGCACCTTACGGAACACATTCTGGAGCAGAGGAACCGGGTCTTTTACGAGCAGGGGGTTAGGCTGTGATCGCCCAGATGGTTTTCGGCTTTCTGCTCGGCCTGGTCGCGCTGCTGTCCGCGCTCTTTTACGCGGGGCCGGGGGAACGGGGAGAGCAAAAATCCCAGGCCTACGCCCTTGGCTTTGTGGCCTACCGGAACGCGGTCAACGCCTACGCCCTGGAGCACAAGACGCCCGGCACCGTGCCGGAGTCGGCGCTGGAGCTGCCGACGGGCTTTATGGCCGGGGATTGGACAAACGCCGTCGTTTCGGACGGAGCGGGGGGCCTCATCTGCTACGTCTACGCGCCGTCCGGTGGTGATGAGATTCTGGCTATCCAGGATCTGCTGCATTACAGCGCGGCTGTCGGCTGGAACAATCACGGAGTTCTGTACCGGAACGGATCGTTCTATCCTCTGCCGGATTTTATTGCGCACGGCAGCGTGGTCAGCCTGATCGGCATTCAGTGAAGGAGGAACTATGAGAAAAATCACAAAGGCGGAACAGGGCTTTTTCACCCTGGAGGCCCTGGCCGGACTGCTGATTTTTGCCATTCTGCTGCCCGTGCTGGCAAGCGTTTGGGAAATCGGGGTGGTCAGCCTGCGCAAACGCGCGGTTGCCGAACATTTTATGGCGGTGGAAAAGGCCGCGGCCGCATACGGCAAATTGCAGCATGCCTCGCTTCTGCCGCAGACCACGGCCGTTTCCGGCCCCTCCATCACCCTGGCTCAGTTGAAGGCGGCGGACTGCCTGCCGGAGCGGTTCACGGAAACCAACGCCTGGGGGCAGGGGTACCAGATCACCTCCCGCAAGGACAGCACGGACGCTCTGGCCATGGTGGTTCTGACCACGGGCGGGCGCGGGCACAGCGCGAAGGATCCGGATTTCGCCAACATCCAGGTGCCGGAAACGGCGGCCCTGGCCAGGGCGGGCTTTATTCCCACCGGGCTTGTCGGCGCGTCCAACATTCTTCGCGGCGCATACGGCGGCTGGCAGGTTTCCCTTGCCTCTTTCGGGCTTAGCGGCACTCCCGGCCATCTCGGATCGATCTCCTCCTTCAGCGCCTCGGATCTGGCCCAGGATTTTCTGTACCGGGTGCCGGTCCCCGGGGAGCCGGAACTGAACGCCATGACGGTGGATCTGGACATGACCGGACACGGCATCGAGGGGGTAAGGGATCTGGCCTGGCTTCCGCGTGATTATGAAGATGTGGGCGGATTTTGCCTGACGGCCGCGGATGAGGGCAAAACTTTTCTGGATCCGGCGCGGGGTCTGTATTTGTGCCGCAACGGCGGGATCGTGCTTTTGAATGATACGGGCAATTCCCTCATGGCTCAGGACGCCCTGCTGGCCCGGAACGATCAGTTGATCGACAAGCCTGTCTGCCCGCCCGGCTCCGGCCTTCAGCCGGAAATCCTGGTCACCCCGTCGATCCTGTCCTCGGGCGCGGAAACGCCGCCCATGGCGGCCTTGCAGGCCTGGGCGGTGAATTTTTCCGCCGATCAATGGCAGGTGAAACTGCGGGTCTTAACCACAGGGGACGTGTGGGTTTATCCCGCTCCGGACTACGGCCGCATGGTTGTCATGACGACCTGCGCCAGAGACATCTAAAGGGCATCCATGGAGGCGCGTCATGAAAAGGAAATTGTGGAGATTTGGTTTTTTGGGTCTTGTTCCGGCTCTGCTTCTGGTCTTGTCCGGCGCCCTGGCGCTTGCCGCCGCCAGGGACTCCACCAGCTTTGATCCGCTCCAGGTTACCGTCAAGGCCACAGGAAGCGGAGGGGTGCCGGTGGGCACGGTGGTGGCCTGGCCCTCGTCCTCGCATCCGAAGGACGCGGAAAACTGGCTGGAGTGCAACGGGCAGGCGATTACCCAGGGGGCCTACCCGGAACTGTACGCGGTGGTGGGACCGAATGTTCCGGACTATCGGGGGATGTTCCTGCGAGGATACGGGTCTCAGGCGCATACGAAGGATAACGGTTCGACAGTGGGCGTCACGATGACGACGCATAGCTCAGGGGCGTTGGGAACGGTACAGGGGGACGCGATACGGAATATTTCAGGGGTGTTCAGGCGGTCCTGGGAACATTCCGCGACGGATGGCGTGTTTTACGGTGTTGAGGATTCGCCTGGAGGCGATGGTGAATATCGACAAGGACAAGGAGTAGGCATGGTGTACTTTGACGCTTCGCGGATGGTTCCCACCGCCACGGAAAACCGTCCCGTCAACAAAGCCGTTCGCTACCTCATCCGCGCGCGGCCGTAGGCAGCGTCATGCGTTTTGTCGCCCTTCTTTTGCTTTCCGCCACAACCGCCTTTGCCGGCGGCGTTGACCAGGAAAAGCTGGTCAGCGTCGCCTGCGCCCGCTGGAATGTGCCCCAAAAGCTGGTCCTGGCCATCATCGCCCGGGAGAGCGGGCATCATCCCTGGGCGGTCAATGTCGCGGGAAGGGCGCACCTGCCGTCCAGCAGGGATGAAGCCCTGCGCATCGCCAACGCGGCCTGGGCGGCGGGCAAGTCCTTCGATCTGGGCCTGATGCAGATCAATTCCTATTGGCTTAAGCGCTTCGGCTTCTCTCCGGAATATGTCCTTGAGCCGCGCCGCAATGTCATCATCGGCACCTGGATCCTGTCCAGAGAGATTGCCCGGCACGGTCTTAGCTGGAAAGCCGTGGCCGGCTACCATACGCCGGACGCGGAGCGGGGGAAACGGTACGCGGTTTCGATTCTCAAACATCTGCGGGGCATGAAATGAATTTCGCCGGGAAAGAACGGCTGCGGCAGGAAGCGGCCGCGGCCATTTCGGGCCTGCCCGGTCTGAAGGCCCAGGCTGAACTGGCCGGGGGCGCGGATCGGTATGTGGAAGACTGGCTGCATATCTTGGAATGCTACGCCCTGCGCATGGCGGCCGCCTCCGGGCGAAGCCCGGAGGAGACGTTCCGGCGCGTGACGCTGGACAGCCTGCATATGGCCGGTCTTCAGGCTGATGCCAATGTTGAAGCAGAAATGGCGTTATTTCAACTTGATGCCGATGTGGATCTGGATGCCTTCGTTACGGTTATCCGCACGGCGCCGCGTTTTGCCCGACAGAATCCCTTTGTTTTGCGCAAACGGTTCCCGGAGGATGTGAGAGATGAGGTCCTGACCGCCTTCAAGAAAGGCGTGGTCAATGAAGATACCGGACTAACGGTGGGGATGAGTGGGAACGACTTCAGAGAACACCTTTTCACTGGTGAAAGCGTTGACGCCAGCGCGCATCTGGAAGCTATTGGCTCACTGCCGGAACTTATGCGTACAGCAAGGCTTATTGAAAAGTATGACGACAAAAAACCCAGTGAACGCCACGAAATAGAAAAAATGCGGCGTTTTATAGCCGCTTTCAGCGATGGTTCCGGCGATTACGCTGTACTGTTGACAGTAAAGGAATATGCGCCGGGCAAATATACGCTGGACGAAAAAAACCCGGTGCGGCTCTACCATCACCGGGTTGAAAGAAAGCTGGTGCCTGCGTCTTCAGCGGCGGCCCTTGTAGAGCAGGACGGCACGTCAACATCGTCCAGCACCAACAAATACACCATAAGGCAACTTCTTGAGGATGTCAATGACTCCGAAGGCAATCCGTACTTGTCCCGCATCCTGAATCAATCACGGGCGCAGGCGAATAGCCCCCTCGGCTCCGTCACCATTTCCTCCGCAGGCTACCTGATCCGCCTGTTCCAAGGCGCGAACCTCTCCACCCTGCTGCACGAAAGCGGGCACATCTTCTTTGAGGAGATGGGGCGGGCCGTGGGTCTCGGCCTTGCCGACAAGGCCATGCGCCGGGACCACGCGATCCTGCGGGACTGGCTGGGGGCGAAGGAAGGGGAGCGGCTGTCCGTTGGCCAGAAGGAACAGCTTGCCAAGGATTTTGAGTCCTACCTGATGGAAGGCAAAGCCCCGTCCAAAGAATTGGAAGGCGGTTTTTCCCGCTTCCGGAAATGGCTTCTGGCCGTGTACCGGACGATTCCGAATCCGCGCCGGGAACTGACGGATGAAGTCCGGGGCGTGTTCGGCCGGATGCTGGCTGTGGAGCGCAAAATCGTCCGGGACGCGGCTCTGGAGGAGATTCTGGCCATGCCTCTGGAAGATGCCAAGGACATTTCCGCCCGGATGATCGATCAACTGGAGGCCGGAGCCGCGCCCTGGCAGCGGCCCTGCCCTCCTGAAAAGGAACGCCCTGTTTTGCCGTGGGATCCGCTGGAGAAGGCGGAAAGCCTGCTTGCCGCCTCCGGGGTGGCCGTTTTCCATGATCAGAAAACCCGCGCCTACTACAGTCAGGATCCGGATTCCCTCCATCTTCCGCCCAAAGAGGCTTTTGAGGATTCCGGCGCGTATTACAGCGCGGCTTTGCGCGGGCTTGCCCATTCAACCCGTAGCCCGGAACGCCTGAGCCGGGAGGGCGGGCCTTACGGCAGCAAAAAATACGCCCTGGAGGAACTGCGGGCGGAAATCGCCGCCTGGATGGTCTGTGAGGACATCGGCCTCGCCTATGTTCCAGATGATTACGCCGCCCGCGCCGAGTCCTGGATCAACGCCCTGAAGGACGATCCGCGGACAATCCTGCGGGTCTTCCAGGATGCGGAAGAGATTGCGGGCTATGTCCTGGGCGCGGCGCCCAGGCCGCTTGAGCCGCAAGCGCTGCTGAACGGGATTTTCAGGGCTGCCGCGCCGCCGGCAAGGGAAGGCGACGCGCCCGTCCTGGTCAGGGCGGAAGAACTGGCTATTCCCGCCCCGCAAAAGCGCGGGCGCGGATGGTCCAGGTGAAGAGGGTTTATGGTTCCGTTTCAGCGGAAAATGTATCGGTGGCACGAAACTGCGGAAAGAGAGAGAAGTGAAATGAAAAGGGCAAAGATGAAAAGGGTTATTGCGAAGATTTCCGCCGCGAGGGGGCGGACCCGGGAGAGGGCGGGGGAAAAAGCCGGCATGGCGGAAGCCGAAGGCAAACCCCTGGCTGGTGAGGCTGCGCGGCAGACTCAGGAGAAAGCCGGTGGGGAAATTGAACAAAAAGGCCCTGCGGTCTCCAGCCCTGCTGAACCGGAACGGCGGCAGGATCAGGAGGCTGTCGCCGGGGAGGAAGCGAAGCGGCCGGATCAGAAAGAGGCTCAGGATCCGCCGGTTGTGAAAATCCGCTTGCAGAAGGCTGAAGGGAAGACCCCGAAGGCCGCCGTTGAAACGAAGGACGCGCAAAAGGCCCAGGCGAAGGCCGGAGGGGAAGCGGAGCGGAAAGCCCGTGAGGCTCCCTTCCATGCCGAAAGGGATCGGCGGGATCGTGAGGCTGCCGCCGGGACAAAAACGGCGGAGCAAAGGATATTCGGGGAACTTGAAGATGTCGTGGACGGCCTGGAGTGGAGGCTTCAGGCGAGCAACCGGGAACGGCTGACCCTGCTGGAACTCGCCCGCGAAATCCAAAAAGCTTACGATGTTCGGCTTGAGGATCTGGAAGCCCTCAAAGAAGAACTCCAGGATGCGCGGGAAACCGGGGAAGCGTTCCGGAAGCGGGCTTCGGAATTGGAAGCCTCCGTGGCGGATGCGCTCCATAAGTCCCAGGGCCTTGAGGCGGCGCTTCAGAGCGCCCAAGAGGAGCGCAAGAGCCTGGAGCAACGGCTTGGGGAACTGGAAGCCCTCAAGCGGGAACATCAGGAAGCGCTGGACGCGGCGGAAAAATCCCGAAACCAGCTTGAAAGCCTGGAACAACGCCTTGCCGGGATGGATGCGGAACTTTCCGCCGCGCAGCGGAAGTCCTCGGATCTGGAAGCGCGGCTTCAGGAGGCCGAAGCCGTGAAAGAGAAGGCGCGGGAACTGGAGACAGCGCTGGAGGATGCTGAAAAATCCAGGGAGGCGGCGCAGCGGAAATATCAACTTGTCGGGGATGAGCTTCAGGAAG
>JAISNZ010000147.1 GCA_031275955.1 Desulfovibrio sp.
TCCTTACCCGTCGACTGACCCATCCTGGGTTCCATCTGCCGAGAGTATACGAGGTCACAGTGCGGGAAGTTCCATCGCGCGCGCAGATCGACCGGATACGCGCCGGCATGGTGCTTTCCGGGGGAGAAAGGCTGGCCCCGGTCCGGGTGGACAGCCCCTCTGCCCGAACGCTCCGCCTCACGCTCGGCCAGGGCGTGAACCGGCAAATTCGGCGCATGTGCCTGGACTTGGGACTCACCATTCTGAAACTTGTGCGCACGAAATTCGGTCCCCTTTCTCTGGGCGATCTGCCCAAGGGGGAATGCCGCCCGCTCGATTCACGGGAAATCGCCGCCATAAGGGCCTATTGTCAGCGCAACACCAACTGATTCGCATGCCGCCTTACAACTGGGCTCGGTGCTGACGCGGCGGCCGCGGGCGGGGACGTGGTTTTGCCGTTGCCCCTAAAACTCCACCCGCATGGGTATTATGTTTTCCCTTTTTCCCGGCGCGCCCGGAAACGGCGCAGCAGAGCGAGAACAAGGAAGGTCAAACCGGTTTCGCCGGCAATGGGAAGCAAGGAAAGAACGAAAAGAAATTTGACATTCTGGTAGTAAGAGGGAAAAAAGGCCTGGATTTGCGCTTTCAGAAGTTTTATGGCCAGGCCGTCGCGCATGGCAGCAACGACATCCGTTTCCCAGGCGGCATGAATGATGTCCGGGGTAAGATCGGCAGAGGCGGCCATTTGCCGGATGACGCGTTCCTCCACATAGCCGGACAGTCTCTGGGCGAAAGCCTCCTGCATCGGCGCGACCAGGGGGGCCAGAAGGACACGGACATACTCCGGCAGGGAGTCCAGATTTGCCGTTTCCCCATACTGCCGGCTGTACGCGCGGGTGATGGCCAGGCTTAGTTCTTTGAGGGAAAGGGAGGCGTTTCCGGAAAACCGGCTGTTGATCTCCTCCATGACCGTAGCGGTTCTTTCCACGGAAATTTCCCGGACGCTTTTTTCCGACTGGTCACAGGCGGAGAGAAACGCCTGTTCAAAGGTCCCGATGATGGCCCAGGTAAATCCGAGCAGGAGAAAGACGCCCGGAAGATAAAGATAATACAGGGAAACAAAAAGGGCATGGAGGCGATGCGGCCTGCGCAGGAGGCCCAGGCGGCGCATGCAGAGAAGCAGAACAACGGCGGCGCAAAGAAAGAGCGCCAGGGGGAGGAAGCTGAAGGCGTCCATTGCGCTCTCGACAACATGGATCCAGAATTCCTGCATTGGTTTTCTCCAAAAACAAGCCAGCTCACTGAAGCAGCGGTTTTTGCATCACGCTGTCCGCATTGGAGCGGTCCTCCACGACAATGCCCCTGGCCGGCGTATACAGGAAGGCGTCCCGGGACAGACGGACGTCTGTTTCCTGCCTGGTGAAAAGCACTTCATTCTCGTTGCCGTAGAAATCGTATATGCGCAGCCTGCGGATAAGGCCGGAAAGCGGATCCACCCAGAAAACGGCTTCCACCAATGATTGGACCGGCTCTTTGGGGTAAAGGCGCAGGGTGATCAGCCCGTCTTCCCGGCCTTCTTCCGCAACATCAAAGTCCTCCTCCAGCCTGGACTGGCCGGTGATGACCCGGATGACGCTCCGGGCATCCCGCGCAAGATCCAAAGAATATTTATAGGCTATCTCTTCATCCGGAAAGACGTTCCAGATCTCGTCAGAGGTGACGATCAGGAGTTCCGGGGACGGTTCCCCGGTTTCCCAGCGCATCAGGAGAGGCTTTTGAAAAAGCAGCGTTCCGGTGCGGCTTTCCTGCGCCCCGCTCTCTTTATGCCGGAGGGTTTGGGAGAAGGTCGCCCGCATGGCTGTAAGATCGCTGTATGTGGTTTGAAGTTTCGCGGCGACAGGGGGCATTTTCCCCATGGCCGGGGTGGGAAGAAGGAGGCATAATCCCAGCAGGAAAAGCCGGAAACTGGTCATAATCTTTCCCTCATTATGCGATTACTCTGGGAAAACGCTATGGCCATGTGCCCTAAAACACCTGGCGCGGTTTGCTGCCGTCGGCGGGACTGACGATACCGTCCTTCTCCATTTGCTCCATAAACCGGGCGGACTTGTTAAAGCCGATGCGGAACCGGCGCTGGACAAGGGATACAGTGGCCTTCCCCTGCTGACGAACAAAAGCGATGACCTCCTGATACAAGGGGTCGGCGGCGACATCATCGCCGTGCCCGGAAAAACCGCCGTCAGCGTCCTCTTCCCCGGGATCGCTCCCTTCGGCGAAATCCACCCGGTATTCGGGCCGTTGCCGCGAACGCCAATAGTCCGCCACAGCCCGCACGGCGTCGTCACTGACATAGGCTCCATGAATGCGCTGGAATTTTCCGCCTCCAGGCTTGAAAAGCATGTCTCCTTTGCCCAGAAGGTGTTCCGCGCCCACGGTATCCAGAATGGTGCGCGAATCATGCTTGGAAATGACCTGGAAGGAGATGCGGCAGGGAAAATTGGCCTTGATCAGGCCTGTCACGACATCCACGCTGGGGCGTTGCGTCGCCAGAATAAGATGGATGCCGGCGGCACGGGCCAGTTGGGCCAGACGGACAACACTGGTTTCCACCTCTCGCGTTCCCACGAGCATCAGATCCGCCAATTCATCAATAACAATCACAAGATAGGGAAACGGCGCCAAATCTTTCATCTCTTCAGGAGGAATATGCCCGGAGGAGGCCAATTTGGTGTTATAGTCGGCGATGTTGCGCACGCCGGCCTTCGCCATATCCCCGTACCGGCGCTCCATTTCCCTGACGGCCCAGTCCAGGGCATTTTTGGCCAGGGGCACCTCCGTGACCACCGGATGCACCAGATGGGGCAAATCCGCATAAATGGCCATTTCCACTCGTTTGGGATCAATCAGGAGAAGTTTTACTTCCTCCGGCCTTGCTTTATAGAGGAAGGAAAGAATAATGGAGTTGATACCCACGCTTTTGCCAGCCCCTGTCGTCCCGGCTATCAGCAGGTGGGGCATGGCGCTGAGATTGGCCACAGCCGGTCCTCCGGCAATATCCTTTCCCAGGGCCACGGTAAGCAGAGAGGGCGCATCCTGAAAGGTCCGGGAAGCAATCAGTTCGCGCAGATAGACCGTGTCGCGCGTTTCGTTGGGAATTTCAATGCCCACGGTGTCGGTGCCGGGGACCGGGGCCTGAATGCGGACGGCCACCGCCTTCAGGGTCAGGGCCAGATCGTCGCTGAGGCTTGCGATCCGCGCGACACGCACCCCGGGAGCGGGCCGGATTTCAAACATGGTGACGACAGGGCCAGGGGTAATGCCCACCAGTTCGCCCAAAATGCCGAAATCCGCAAGACAGGCCATCAGGGTTCTGCCCTTGGCCTCCAGCAGGGAACGGGGGGTGGCATTGGTGTTGACGGGGACAGGACCCAGAAGGTCCACTCCCGGTAACGGCGGGCGGGCCGGATTTTTCAGGGGAGGCGTTGCCGGACGGGCGCCGGGGGATGCGCAAGGGGCGGTGGAGTCTCCCCTGCCCGCCTTGTGGACGGGAGGCGCATCCTCTCCGGAGAGGCCCGGTCTTTCCGAAAGGCCGGAAAAGCCCGCGGCAAGAGCCGGATCCGCGGGGGAAGCCGCGGTTTCCCTGGCAGGGTCCGCACGGGGCGGGGCATATTTGTCCA
>JAISNZ010000181.1 GCA_031275955.1 Desulfovibrio sp.
GCGTGACAACCGGCGCAATTGCTTTTGGCCTGCCCGTTTTTGCCGAGATAGGCGTCATGGGAAATTCCGCCGATCTCCGAGATCCCTTTTTCGCCTTTGGCGTCTTTGTACAGATCAGCATGGCAGCCGAGGCAATTGGCATCGTCGACAAAGCGCCGGGCAGTGCCTTGCAGCGCCGCCCGGTCAAGAATTACGGGGGAGTTGATCAGGTGGACGAAAAGATGCCTGAGGCCTGAATCGGTTTTTACGGCCAGATAGCGCGGACCGAAGCCGGGCGGGATATGGCATTGGGCGCAGCCGATCTCTTTTCCGTCCTTGTCCAGGGCGTGGGCGGAACTTCGCAGTTCCTCCCTCTGGACGCCCATCTCGTGACAGACGGACGAACAGAAGGACATGCTCGAGGTGACGGACAGGATGGGATAGGCGCCGCCCGCCAGAACAACCAGAACTCCCGCAAACAGGGCCGCCCGCCAGTATCTTTTTTTTCCTTCAGCCATGGGAAAACATCCGGAAACGCCGGGCGCGCAACGCGCCAGGGCGCGGAAACAAAGCCGCGCCGGCGTCGGGCAGAACGATGGCACATCCCAGGCGCGCGCAGCCCGCAGCGGATCGCGCGCGCAGCCTCAGAACATGTTTTTTGTTCTCCGCCTCTTTCGGGCCTGTTCCTCCAATGGATCCTGCGGTCCTTATAGCCTCGCGCCAGGAAGACGCGGGGCGGCAAGCCAGAAGCCGGTTATGGCGTTTTCGTCTGCCTGGGCCACATGACAAAGGGAATTTCACCCTGGCAGAGCAGGCATTTGTCTCCATGCTTGCGCGGGTAGCTCTCTTTACAGCAGGGGCACAGCGCCACCGGCCCGCCGCTTTTTTTGCCGAGAAAGGCGTTGTCGGCACGCATCTCGGCCAGGGCCAGGAAAGAGGTCCCGGCCTGCTCAATTTCCCGCTCCAGCAGCGCGTCGTTCTGCTCTTCCCTGCTTTTTTCCTTCATGAACCAGGCGCGTATTTCCGGCCAGGGGCCGAGGCGTGAGGGGTCAACAAAACAGCGGATGCCGCGGCCGCTATATTTGTCGAAGAGGGACAAGGCCATCTTCCCGTGGTTGATGACGTGCAGGCGCCCGTTGCCCGTACTGCACGGCGTGAGCAGTTGCACGGCATCCGGCAGACAGTTCCGGGTCTCGACAAGCGCCTCGAACAGGGTGTCCTCCGGCAAAGCGGTCCTCGCGGCCGTAACCATATGGCCCCCAAGCAGAACGCCGGGCGCGGCGCAGCCGTGGAATTTTTCCGTCATCCGCCTGAATTCCGCAAAGGTGTGGGGATCGATAGTCATGAAACCCTCCTCCGCCGGAACAGGCATCCCCCGCGCGGAACAGGGGGTTGCCCCGGGGATGCGCAGGCGTCCGGGCGGGCGCTTTCGGAAGTGATCCCCGCAACCTGTCGACCGTCCGCCGCCGCAAACGATGTTGATCGAAATTGCCCCTTACTGTAAGTATATCATTCAGTGAGCGCGGAACAACCCTGTTCCGACCTGGGGATTGAAAGGATCTTGCCATTGACAATAGACCCACTTTTTAGCCTGTCCTGGAGGGCGTTATGGAATTGAAACCGGACATACGCTATGCCATAAGGGTCGTTTTTACGTTAACCGGTTTGAACAAGCCGGTATCCATAGCCTGGTTGGCGGAAAAAACGGGAATCGCCCTGCGCGCCGTTGAGCTTATCCATTCCGCCTTGAAGCGAAACGGGCTGACAACGAGCGCCGTCGGCGCAAAGGGCGGCATAAAATTGGCAGTGCCGCTGGCCGAAATAACGCTTGGCGGACTTGTTGAAATTTTTGACGGCGGTATTGAGTTTTCCATCTGCTCCGGCAAAAAAACCAATGAATGTCCGGACAAACAAAAATGCGCGATGCGATCCGTGTGGAACGGGCTGTCTGCCAGAATTCAGCAAAAACTGAATTCCATCTCCCTTGAGGAAATTTTTCAGGATTATGTTGAAAACCCGTCGAAAACCATGCGCAGGGCGGCGTGCATTGCCGATAGACTTCTTCAGCCGTGACTGTGGAATGAGATCGGGGGCTTTGCCGATCCCCGGCAGGATGAGGCCGAGGACATCTGTTTGGAACTGGAATTACATGCCTCTGCGTCTGGGCGGAGGGGTTGACAGAAAAAATTTTTGGAGCGTATAGCTTGTCACTAACTAGTGGAATCAGGCCGAATCAAAAGATTCCGCATTAACGGCGCAGGGAGGAACGTGCCCTGTCGCGGAAAACGCGGCCGCCCGCGGGAAAGGAAACCGGAGGAGTCCCTATGGATTTTGACTTGACCCAGGAACAGGAAATGGCCCAAAAACTGTACCGCGCCTTTGCGGAAAAAGAGGTGAAACCCCTGGCCCATGCCATTGACGAAGAAGAGCGATTCCCTGTGGAAACGGTGGAAAAAATGGGCAGGCTGGGATTTCTGGGCATACCCATCCCCAGGGAATACGGAGGCCAGGGCTGCGACAATCTGACCTATGCCATGTGCGTCGAGGAACTTTCCCGTGTCTGCGCCACCACCGGAACCATCGTCAGCGCGCACACCTCCTTGGCCTGCGCGCCTCTTCTGGACTTCGGCACCCCGGCCCAGAAGGAGAAGTACCTGATTCCCCTGGCCAAAGGGGAAAAGCTGGGGGCCTTTGCCCTGACCGAGCCCAACGCGGGCTGCGACGCCGCCGGGCAGCAGACCAGGGCCGTGCGGGACGGCGACAGCTATATCCTGAACGGGACCAAGGTCTTCATTACCAACGCGGAGGCGGCGGACATCTATCTCGTCTTTGCCATGACCGACAAGTCAAAGGGCACACGGGGCATTTCCGCCTTTGTCGTGGAAAAGGATTTTCCGGGTTTTTCCATCGGGAAAAAGGAAAAGAAGATGGGCATCCGGGCCTCCGCCACCTGTGAGCTGATCTTCCGCGACTGCCGCGTGCCCGCGGCCAACCTGATGGGGCAGGAGGGAAGGGGTTTTGAGTACGCCATGAAGACCCTGGACGGGGGGCGGATCGGCATCGCCTCCCAGGCCGTGGGCATAGCCCAGGGCGCCCTGAACGAAACCCTGCGCCACGTCAAGGAACGCAAGCAGTTCGGCAAGCCTCTGGCCGCCTTCCAGAATACCCAGTTCCAGATCGCGGACATGGTTCCCCGCGTGGATGCCGCCCGGCTGCTTGTCCTCAGGGCTGCCGTGGCCAAGGACACGGGCAAGCCGTACAGCGCCATCGCGGCCATGGCCAAGCTCTTTGCCTCGGAAACCGCCATGGCCGTCACCACCAAGTGCGTCCAGTTGTACGGCGGCTACGGGTACATGCGCGACTATCCTCTGGAGCGCATGATGCGCGACGCCAAAATCACCGAAATTTATGAAGGCACCAGCGAGGTGCAGCGGATGGTCATCTCCGCCCATCTCTTGAGATAGCGGGAATCGGGAGAGGACGCGGCCGGACCCGCGCGGGCGATTCCTCCGGCTGTGCGAAAAGCATACACTGCGAGAAAGAGGAGCAGGCTGATGAACATCGTTGTTTGCATCAAGCAGGTGCCCGACACCACGGAAGTGAAGCTGGACCCGGTTACGGGCACGCTCATCCGCAAAGGGGTGCCAAGCATTATCAACCCGGACGACAAGGCCGCCATTGAAGCCGCCCTGCGCATCAAGGACCAGTCCGGGGCCAGGGTGACCATCCTGAGCATGGGGCCTCCCCAGGCGGACGCGGCCCTGCGCGAGGCCCTGGCCATGGGGGCGGACGAAGCCATTCTTCTGTCCGACAAGGCCTTCGGCGGCGCCGATACCTGGGCGACCTCCTCCACCATTGCCGCGGCGGTCAGGAAACTGAAGTACGATCTGGTCCTCACCGGCCGCCAGGCCATTGACGGCGACACCGCCCAGGTCGGCCCGCAAATGGCGGAGCATCTGGGCCTGCCCAACATCAGCTACGCCGAGGAACTGCGTCTGGAGGGCGACAGCGTAATCGTCCGGCGGCAGTACGAAGACCGCCGCCATATAGTCAAGGCCAAACTGCCCTGCCTGGTCACGGTGCTGAGCGAGCTGAACGAGCCGCGCTACATGACTCCCGGCGGCATCTACGCCGCCTACCGCGAAAAGGAGGTCCTGCGCTGGGGCCGCGCGGATCTGGATATCGACGACAGCAACCTCGGCCTGCACGGCTCCCCCACGCGGGTGTACAAATCCTTCACCAAGGCCCTCAAAGGCAAGGGCACTGTCGTGACCCCGGATTCTCCCCAGGAATCCGCCAACTGGCTCGTGGACAGGCTGCGGGACAAATTCGTCCTGTAGTTTCCCCTCCCATGGGAAAACAGAAGCAAGAGGGAGTACCTTCATGGATATACAGGAATACAAAGGCGTCTGCGTTTTCATTCAGCAGGTGGACAACCAGATTGCCGGCGTTTCATACGAGCTTCTGGGCAAGGGTCGGGAACTGGCCGAGACCTTGCATGGCGAAGTCACGGCCGTCCTTCTGGGCAGCGGTCTGGAGGGCGCGGAAGCAAAGCTGGCCCGCTATGGGGCGGATCGCGCCATCCTGGTGGATCATCCCGCCCTGGAAGTGTACACGACCGAACCCTATGCCACCGCCCTGACCGCGGTGATCCAGCACATCCGGCCCTCCGTCGTTCTCTTCGGCGCCACGGCCATCGGCCGCGATCTGGCTCCCCGCGTTTCGGCCCGCATCCATACCGGCCTGACTGCGGACTGCACGGGTCTGGTCATCGACACCGAATCGGGGAATCTGCTCATGACCCGTCCGGCCTTTGGCGGCAACATCATGGCCACCATTATCTGCGCCAACCACCGACCCCAGATGGCCACGGTGCGCCCGGGGGTCATGGCCCGCATCACCCCGCGGGACAACGCCCCCTGCAAGGTGGAGCGCTTCCCTGTTTCCGGCCTGTCTCAGAATGTGGAAGTTCTGGAGATCATTAAAAAGGTGGAAAAACGGATGGACATCCAGGACGCCAAGATCCTGATCTCCGGCGGGCGCGGCATGGGCGGGCCGCAAAACTTCGCCCTCCTGGAGGAATTGGCGGAAGTCCTGGGCGGCACCATCGCCTCTTCCCGCGCGGCGGTGGATTCCGGCTGGGTGGAAAAGGACCGCCAGGTGGGACAGACCGGCAAGACCGTGCGCCCGAACCTCTATATCGCCTGCGGCATTTCCGGGGCCATCCAGCACGTCGCGGGCATGGAATCCTCCGAGGTCATCATCGCCATCAACAAGGACCCCGAGGCCCCTATCTTTGAGGTGGCCGACTACGGCGTTGTGGGAGACGTCCTGACCATTCTTCCCCTCTTCACCCAGGCCGTGCGCGGCGCCCTGGCAACCAGGGCCGGCGGCTGACGCGGCAGGAAAAGCGGGCCAAGGAGCGCGGCGCCCCCTCCGGGCGCCGCAAAGGGACAGGCCGCCCGGGGAACTTCCCCGGGCGGCCTGTCCCTTTACAGCATTTCAACTTTGAGATTACCCATCAAGTTTTCTTTTGGTTACGCTCGCTCCGGCGCTTAACCGCGCAAATAAATTGCGCTTGCGCCTTCGCGGCGGGCGTCCGCTCACGCGGTCGCCAGAGCAATTTCATTCTGAAATTGCTCTGGTCCACCGCCCCGCGGCACACGTTCCTGATGTACTCGGAGCCAACCCCAATCCAAGGTAGTGTCCAGAATTTTTCGCACTTTTGGTAGCCGCCATGTGGCGTCGGTTCTGGCGCTGCCTTGAGGAGCCGGCGCGGGCCTTGCGAGCGATACCCCTCAGATGTATCGCGGCTGC
>JAISNZ010000221.1 GCA_031275955.1 Desulfovibrio sp.
GCCGTGCAGCGGAAAAACCTCTCGACCTCCGGCCGGGACATCCTGGACAACCTCAAGAGGTACACCGTCAGCCATTTCAACACGGAAGAGCACTATTTCTCGCGTTCCGGCTACCCGGACACGGAACAGCACAAGCAGATCCACCGCAAGTTCGAGGACAAGGTGGCCACCGTGGACAGGCAGTTCTCGGCCGGGCAGACGCATGTGGGCGCCGATCTCCTGGATTTCCTGAAAGACTGGCTGCTCAGCCACATCCGCGTCACCGACCATCAGTACGCGCCCTTTGTCAAGTCCTTCATTGAGGCCGAGGAGCGGAAACGGGGCGGCGCCGGAGCGGGCGCAACCCCCAAAAAACGGGACGCCGCTTCCCAGCGGTAAAAAACTCTTTTTGAATTTTTGACAATTTCCCGTGGGAGATACAATGACCACCAAAATCAAAATTATCGTCGGCTTTGTCGCCATGATCCTCATCCTGGCCGTTGTTTCCGCTATCAGCTACACGGGGCTGCGCGACGCTTCCTCGCTGTTCAACGATTTCAGCCGGGCCGCGGCCCTGAACGTGGCCGCGAGCGACAGCGTCGCCGGCATCAACACCTCGGCCTACTACCTGGAAAAGTTCATGCGCCTGTCGGATGAAAAGGATATGGATCTTTCCATTGCCGGCCAGCAGAAAACACTGGCCTCCGTGCAGTTGGCCCTGAAAAGCCTCGAACTTCCGGAAGAGAGAAAATCCATCGAACAGGCGGAAAAACTTCTGCAGGGCTATGTGGAAGCGCTCAGGCAGATGAAGAACGTCTTTGGCCCCTGGTATGCCGACTACCTGCGCGTCATCGGTCCAAGCTTCAAGGCTGCGGAAAAGCATCTCGGCGATATCGGCGATCTCGCCCTTAAGGTGAACAACGCCGCCCTGCTCGCCCAGATTAACGATATCTGGCGGATGCTCGCCAACCTGAATACGGCCCTGGCCAACTTCCGGGAACGCGGCCTTGAAGCGCGCGCCGCCGAGATTGACGGCCTGCTGGAGCAGGGCCGGGCCATCAATGAGCGTTTCGGCTCCTCCCTGGTCACGGACGAGGGCCGGAACGTTTTCGCCGAATACCGGAAGCAGTATGACGCCATTGCCCGCGCCTACCAGGAACACAAGACGGAAGTCATCCGGATTGAAGGGATTCTGGCCCAGGCCTATGCCTGGGATACGGAACTGGAGGCGAGCATCAACGAAATGAACGAAGCTGCCGACGCCGAGCAGAGCAGGAAGGTTCTGGAAATTGCCTCCTCCAATGAGGGCACCCGGAATTTCATGCTCGTCTCCTCGGCCGCCGGTCTTCTCGCCGGCGCGCTCTTCGCGGTGTATATCCTTTTCGGCCTGATTTCCGTCCTGCGCAAAGTCTCCCTCTTCTCCCGCGCCGTCGCGGACGGGGATTTCGACAGCGACCCGGGCATCAGGGAAAAGGGGGAAATCGGCGGCATGGCGGAGGCCATCCGGCAGATTCCCCGGACCTTGAAAGACATTCTCCGCGACTATCTGGACCTGGAAAAGAAGATCGAAAACGGGGCCATCGCCCAGAAGGTCGACGCGGGCAGATACAAAGGCGGCTTTTCCATTCTGGTCAACGGCACCAACAGCATCCTCGGCCGCCTCAATATGCTGATCGACAACATTCCCTCTCCTGTGGTCATCCTGAACAGGGACTCCAGGATCGAATATATGAACAACGCGGCAAGGATGGTGGGCGGTTCGGATTTTCAGGGCAAGACCTGCAACCAGGTCTTCCATCTGGAGGACGACGGCACCGAGGCCGACGCGCTGCGCAAGGCGATGATCAGCAAACACCCCGCGGGAAACGAAACAAAGGCCCATCCCGGCGGCAAGGATCTGGACGTCAGCTACACTGCCATTCCCCTTCTGGACAAGGGAGGCAATCTGGCTTCCCTGCTGCAGTTGATCACGGATCTCACGGCCGTCAAAACCCAGCAGAGAAAGATTCTCCAGGCGGCTGCCCAGGCCTCGGAAATCTCCAACCGCGTGGCCGCCGCTTCGGAAGAGCTTGCCGCCCAGGTGGAGGAGATCTCCCGGGGAGCGGAAGTGCAGCGGACAAGGGTGGAATCCACGGCCTCGGCCATGACGGAAATGAACTCCACGGTGCTTGAGGTGGCGCGCAATGCGGGTCAGGCTTCGGAACAGAGCGACCTGACCCGTTCCAAGGCCGAAACCGGCTCGGATCTCGTCAACCAGCTGGTGCGGGCCATCAACGAGGTGAACCACATCGCCGCCACGCTGCAGACCAACATGCAGGCGCTGGGAACCCAGGCCGAGGGCATCGGCGGGGTGATGACCGTTATTTCGGATATCGCGGATCAGACCAACCTGCTGGCCCTGAACGCGGCCATTGAAGCGGCGCGCGCCGGAGAGGCCGGAAGGGGCTTCGCCGTGGTGGCCGACGAAGTGCGCAAGCTGGCGGAAAAGACCATGTCCGCCACGCAGGAAGTCAGCTCCAGCATCAGCGCCATTCAGCATTCGACCCGCGCCAATATCGAGGCCATGGACAGCGCGGCCAAAAGCATCCTGACCGCCACCGGCCTTGCCGATTCTTCCGGAAACGCCCTCAGGGAAATCGTGGGCATGGCCGCGACCAGTTCAGCGGTGGTGACGTCCATCGCCACCGCCGCGGAGGAACAGAGCGCGACTTCCGAAGAAATCAACAGGGCCATTGAGGAAATCAACCAGGTGGTCGGCGACACCAGCAACGGCATGATCCAGTCTGCCGCCGCCGTGCAGGAACTTTCCCGCATGGCCCAGGAATTGCGCCAAGTTATGGAGGAGTTGAAATAACCCCCGTCCCGGCGGGGGTCTTCCCTCCCCGATGTCTTTCGTTCACATGTGCGAGAGGAGAATGTTTTTGCACCATACAGCACGGGAGGAGACCATGTCCGACGACCTCTATCAGAAATTTTTCGATTCCCAGAAGAAGATGTTTGACGAATGGCAAAAACAGATGCAGGCCGCCTTCAAAAGATTCGGCGAGGCCTCCGGCATAAGCGTGGATCCCTTTGCCTACCACGAGAAACTGCAGGAAACGTCGCAGGATTTTTTGAAAAAGGTTGAGGAAAGCTCCAGGATCTACCAATCAATTTTTGATTTGTGGAAACAGTTGGGAGAAAAGGGGGCCTCCCTGGAGAGCAAGGCCGCGGCGGAGATCTACGACGCCTGGATTAGGCAGTTCACTCCCCTCGTCCGGGAAATTTTCATCCCCAACCTTCCGGACTACATGAAAAACCTCGCCGGAACCTTTTTTGACAAATTTGAATCCACAAGCCATACGCTGAGCGATTATTTCAAGACCTTCTCCGCCAATGAGGAATCCCTGCGCCAGGCCCTTTACCAGGCCCTGGGCAAGGGACCGAAGGGCTATGTGGATTTCCTGGAAGCCTGGCAGAAAAGCTACGACGAGACCGCGGGCAAAATCCTGAAGGCCCCCACCTTCGGCAAGGACATGGATTTCTGGAAGCGGCAGAAAGCCGCCTTTGACAAATTCATCCGCTACCACATCGCCGCGACGAAGTTTTATGCCGCCCTGACCGATATTGCCCAGGACGGAACGAAACGGGTGATCGAAGACTATGTGGACATGGCCGCCAAGGGAGAGCAGCCCAAGACCTTTGACGAATTCTATAAATACTGGGCCAGGATCGTCTCGGCAACCTACGAAAAGGTTCTCTTTTCCGGGGAAATCAGCACCCTGGCGGGGAACATGATTGACGAACTGTCGCATTTCCGGGAAGAATACGACAAACTCTTTGAACTCTATTTCGCCAATGTCCCCATTCCCAAAAAATCGGATATGGACGATCTGTACAAAGAGCTCCACGACCTGAAAAAAGAAGTCCGGGAACTGAGAAAGGAGATCAGGGCCGGCAAGAAGAACGCGGAAAAATAACATCCCGGATTCAGGAAAATTTTTATCCTTTCTCTTGATGGGAGGAGAATCCATGGAAAAAACGAACAGCTCCGATATCATGAAAGATTCCCTGCGTATGTATGAAAGCGCCGTGGAGAGCGCTCTGAGGTACCAGGAAAAACTCCTCAAAGGAGTGGAAGTCTTTACAAGAATAAATCTGGACGACATCAACAAGACTCCGAAGGATCTTGTCTTTCAAATCGACAAGACAAAATTGTATCATTACAAACCTATGGTGAAACATCCTGTCCCGGTTCCGATTCTGCTGGTCTATGCCCTGATGAACAAGCAGTATATCATGGATATTCAGCCGGAGAAGAGTTTCGTCAAAAAACTTCTGGAACTCGGCCTGGATGTGTACATCATCGACTGGGGCTACCCCACCGCCCTGGACAGGTATGTGACGACAGAGGACTACATTGAGGAATACCTGGGCGCGGCCGTGGATTTTATCCGGGAAAAGCATTCCCTGCCCGCCGTCAATCTGCTGGGCAAATGCCAGGGGGGGACTTTCGCCGCGATTTATGCCTCCCTCTATACGGACAAGGTGAAAAACCTGGTCGCGGTGGCCGCTCCCTTCGATTTTGACATTGAGGACGGGCTGCTTTTCAAGTGGTCAAAATATTTTGACGTGGACCGGCTTGTGGACGCCTACGGGGTGATCCCCGGAGATTTCCTGAACAACACCTTCATTATGCTCAGTCCCTATAATCTGGCCATCGGCAAGTACGTCAACATCGTGAACAGTTTTGACGACCCGAAGGCCCTGGGCGAATTCCTGCGCATGGAGAAATGGCTCTTCGACTGCCCCGCCCAGGCGGGTGAAAATTACCGCAAATGGATGAAGGATCTCTGGCAGAACAACCTGCTCATCAAGGGGGAATTCTTCCTGGGCGGGAAGCGGATCAACCTGAAAAACATCACGATTCCGGTGCTGAATGTTTACGGAACAAAGGACAACCTGATTCCGGCCTCGTCCTCCATCCCCCTGCTCCGCCTTGTCGGCAGCAAGGACAAGGAGGAGGCCTCCTACCCCGTGGGACACGCCGGCATCGTCGCCAGCTCCTTGTCCCAGGCGGAGATAGCGCCGAAGATCGCCGGCTGGGTGAAGGATCACTCAAAGTAGGCAACGCTGGCCGGGGTTCCGCCCCGGCCCACCCCCTCATATTTTGGACTCCTCAGCGGTCAATTCATGTGCTGCCTGACCCGGTCAGATCATGCGCTCGCGACAGGCCGGCAAAAAAAGCTTGACAAGGAAGGAGCGT
>JAISNZ010000223.1 GCA_031275955.1 Desulfovibrio sp.
GGGACAAAGCCTCTCGGATGCGAACCAGATTAGCAAATTGGAGGGGCGCACCGGTCTATCCCGCCTTTCCGGCATGGCCAAAAGCATCCAGAGCGCACGTCAGGCCGCTCATGGCGACACGCCTTTCCGCGCCCATATGAAGGAACAATTGCAAATGGCAAGGCAAAACGCCAATAAGGAACCGGATAAAACCGAAGGATAGCCTATGTTTTCCGGGAAAAAGCAGGAACCGGCCGTTTCCCGGCCGGGGACCAATCCTTACCTCAAGGCGCGGGAAGAGTGGCTTGAGCGGTACGGCTCGTATATCAGCCGGGCGGCGCAATGGCGGATGTTCGCCTTCATCTGTCTGATCATTACCGGCGTCTCCGTCGCCGCCAACGTCTTTCACGCGCTTCAGTACAAGGTTGTGCCGTATATTGTGGAGGTGGACAAGCTAGGCAAGGCCGTGGCCGTGTCCCGGGCGGATCGGGCGGCGGCGACGCCAGAGCGGGTGATCCAGGCGGAAATTGCCAACATGATCATGAGTTGGCGCACGGTCACGGCGGATATTGATCTCCAGAAAAAGATGATCGAGCGCCTTTCCTTCCAGGTGGCTGGGAGCGCCAAAGGGGTTGTCCGCCAGTGGTATGAACAGCATAACCCCTACGAGACAGCAAAAAAGCGGCTTATCCAGGTGGAGGTCAAGGGGCTGCCCCTGCCGGTGTCGGCGGATTCCTACCGGGTGGAGTGGACGGAGATTTCCCGGAGCCATTCCGGGGTGGAACTGGAGCGGACCAGCTATGAGGCGACAGTGAGCATTCAGATCAGCCCGCCAACCTCGGATGCGGTGATTATGAAGAATCCGGGCGGGGTGTACGCAACAAGCATTGCCGTGGCGAAACTGCTCGGGGCCGGGCAGCGCCCCGCCGATGGCCTGGCGCTGCAGGGGCAGTGAGGAGCGCATAAGGTTATGAGTCGTTCAAATTTAGTTCCCTCTCCTGAAAATTTTGACTTTGCGGCCGCATTCCAGGCCGCGGTCAAGGAAGCCTTTGCTCCGGCCGCTGAATTGCGGCGGCTAAAAGAGGCCCCGTATTTAACGGCAAGGGATGTAGAAATTTTGTATGGAGTTCCATATGATACTTTGAAAAAATGGAGGAAAAAAAGAATAGGGCCGATTCCTTTTCGTCTTGGAGGAGGACGATCGCCACATGTTTATTCCCATGAAGAATGGAAAAAATTTTTTGAGTTGCAACAAATTACTGATGAGAAAAATCTCGTTCGGTAACTGCCTGTTCCAGAACAAGGCGAATGTAGCGGGTATACGGTATTCCTTCCGCTTCAGCTCGAATCTTTACAGCATTCAACAAATTTTGGGGAAGTCGCATATTAAGCGCGGCGCTTTTGGGTTCAAACTCAAATTTTACCGGAGCAAAGCCGGAAAGGTCATACTCCGACAAATCAGCGGTTTCGACAAACCGTTCGGCTTCTTCATCGCTTTTAAGCGACAGCATCGACTTAACTGCTTGTTTTTTCATAATGGTTAACCTCCCTTTGGTGCATGTAGCGAGCGCTGATAGGCCGAATGAAGGTTTGCCCATCAATCAGGCGAAACATGAAAACCAGGAACACAGAACACCCGGCCTTTGTCCGTCCGATAGCGCGCATACGAGGCTCATCCGGGTGGGGGTCCGGCATGACTACAGGCGAAATTTGAAAAACTTCCTCAATTTCTTTTTTCGTCACACCGTGTTTTCCGCATTTCGGCCAATTCCCGCTGTCCCAGTCAAATCCCGCTACCGCTACCGTCAGTTCCATGCGCAACTCTACATCACTGTAATTACATTTGTCTACACGCCCATGGCTTAATAATTCTGTCCACTCCTGCTTTTTTTGCCGCCTTGAGCGGCTTTTTTGTTCACATATATTCCGTTGTTTTGTTTACGTTTTTTGCTCAACTTACCCACAAGCTACCCCCCTTTGCGATTTTTTCCTCCCTGTGGTCCATCCTAAAAAACTTGGCCCATTTCTTTTCTCCTGAGCGAAAGGAACCGCTCCATGAAAAAATCCCGCGCCCCTCATGCCCCGGCTCTCCTTCTGGCCGTCACGTTGCTCTTGCCGTGCTTCGCGGCTCTGGCCGCGCCCTCCGGGCTGCCTCCGGGAACTCCGGGGGACATGCCCCTCAGCTACATCAGCTCCCGCGCGGTGCCCCTCAGCGCCAAGGAGATCAAGGCTCTGGAGCTTTCCGACACCTTTGCGAAAACGGACATTCCTCCGGTGCTCTCCGGGGGCGGGAAGATCATCTATGTTCATGGGGCCGTGCTGCCCTCCATCATCGCTTCGCCGATGCAGGTCTGCGATGTGGAGCTTCAGGCCGGGGAGCTGGTCAATGAGATCATCGTCGGCGACTCCGCCCGCTGGATGATCGAAAGCGGGGTATCCGGCGTCGGCGCGGATGAGCGGACGCACCTTTTCATCAAGCCTGTGGATGCCGGGCTGGAAAGCACGGCCATTATCACCACGAATCGCCGGGTCTACCATCTGCGCCTGATCTCCCGGACCAGGGGCCATACGCCCTATGTCGGCTTTTCCTATGCCGAGGATCTGAACCGTCAGGCTCTGGCCAGAAAAAGGCAGGATCAAAAAAGGGCGGAATGGTCGAGCGCCACGGTGGAGGGTCAGCGCCTGGATCTGTCCAAACTCAATTTCAACTACAGCGTCAAGGGCGACAAGGTAAGCTGGCGTCCCCTGCGCGTTTATGACGACGGCCGGCAGACCTTCCTCCAGCTTCCGGCCGCCCTGACCGGGGAAATGCCGGTCCTGCTGGTCCGCAAGGGTGGAACGGACGTTTTGGTCAACTACCGGATCAATGAAGGCGCCATGATTGTGGACGGCCTTTTTGAGCGCATCGTCCTGGTCCTCGGCGTGGGAAGCGATCAGGAAAAGGTGGAAGTGAGGCGGGAAGGGTGATGTTTCTCCAACGCGATTCCGCTGATGACGCCTTTGTGGTCTGGCTTGAGCGCATTCTGTGGGCATCCCTCGTCTTCGCCCTCGGATCCGGGGGCGTCGCGGCCGGTTTCTATCTTGCCCTGGAGTCCGGACATGCGGTTTTTCTCTATGATGTCAGCCTGATATCCTTACGTTTTTCCGTTGTTGTCCTCTTGATTCTCGGCGCGCTGTTCGCCCTCTACAGTTTTATCCTTTGCCCCGTCAAAAAAAATTCACGCCTGCATGCCTTCCTGTATTGCCTCTGGTACGGCTTCTTCTCCCTTGGAGTATTCTTTTGCATCATCCATTCATACGTCTCCCTGTTGTATTTTTTTAATCATTCCACGCTTGCCGCCGACATTGATTTTATGCGCTTTGTCAGCGCCGTGATTTTTGTTGTCGGCGCGGTGAGTTCTTTTGTGTTGCGGGTAACGAAATGAAAGACGATTCCCCGAACAGCCTTGCCCCCGCGAACAGGGTTTCCGTGCGCCGGATGAACCGCTGGCCGTTGTATGCCGGGTGTTTCGTTTTGGCGGTTCTCTTCGGCGTCCTCGTGTACAGCGTCAACTTCGCCCACAATGAAGAGGAGGAAGAGGCCAAGGCAAAGCGGGTGGAGATTCAGGAGCCGGACAGGCCGCTTGTCGCCGGGGAAGGCCAGGGCCTTGCCGGCAAGCCTCCCGCGCAAGCCGTGGCGACGCCCGGCTCTGATCCTTCGTCGCGGGCGGAACCTTTGATCCTGGTCGTTCCGGAAAAAGAGTCCGCAAGCAGCTATGCCCAGGAGAAGGAAAATCTCCGGCGCATGAAGGCCCAGGCGCAACTCACCGCTCTTTCCTCGCCTCTGGTCGCAAAGAAGGTCACGGAAAGGCGATCTCCGGACTCTGCCGGCGCGGCGCCGCGGGAAAGCGCCGGAAAGTCCGCCAATCTTCCGGCTTTCCCCGCTTCCCCGGCGCAAAGCTCCTATGACGTGGAAGCCGCCAGGGATCGGGAGGGCTTTCTCGGCCGCGCCCAAAGCGATCCGGACTGGATCAGCCCGCATGCCCGCATGGCGGGCCAGCCCTTTGAGCTGAAAACCGGCTCGGTCATTCCGGGGGTCATGCTCACGGGCATCAATTCGGATCTGCCCGGGGCCATCATCGCCCAGGTTGCCCGCAACGTCTATGATTCCGCTTCCGGCAGACATCTTCTGATTCCGCAAGGCTCCAGGCTCTACGGATCGTATGATTCCCGCGTCGTCTTCGGCCAGGGGCGCGTGCTGATCGCCTGGAACCGGATTCTTTTTCCTGACGGAACCGCCCTCACCCTGGGAGCCATGCCCGGCGCGGATATGAGCGGGTACGCCGGCTTTGAGGATCAGGTCAACAACCACTATCTGCGGATCTACGGCAACGCCCTGGTCATGTCCCTGATCATGGGCGGCATGGCCTACACCATGGACAGCCTGAACACTTCTGGTTCCTCAAACAGCAACGACAACTCCGTCTCCATGCAGGACGAAATGGTCTCGGCCCTGGCCTCCCAGCTTGGGCAGGTCTCGACGCAGGTCCTCCAGAAAAATTTCAACCTCAGTCCCACCCTGGAAATCCGGCCCGGCTATCAGTTCAACATCATCATCACCAAAGATCTGGTTTTTTCGGAACCGTATCAGGCGGCGAGGTAAGCCATGACAAAGCGGATCTATGGACTCGCCTCCAAAAAGAAGGCCCGCAATCTCCGCTGGATGTATCTGCCGTTCATGGCCTTGCTTGCTCTCGGAGCGGCTTCCTTCGCAACGCAGAGGGTTGCGGCCTTTTATGGGTATCACGCCGCCCTTGGCCGGCCCTGGTTCTCCTTCAAGGAAGTTCCCTGGTATGCGCCCTGGTCGGTTTTCTCCTGGTCCCGGCAATTCCCGGACCAGTACGGCTATATGGAGCAATGCATCACCTATGCCCAGGCCGTTTTTCTGCTGCCTCAATTTTTCCTTCTCGGCTACTGGCTGATGGGCAAAAAGCTCAAGGGCACACAGGATCTGCACGGCTCGGCGAGGTGGGCGGAAAAGGAAGAGATCCGGGAGATGGGCTACCTGTCCGGCAAGGGCGTCTATGTCGGCGGCTGGTTCCATCAGGGCCGGACGGCAAAGACGCACTACTATCTGCGCCACAACGGCCCTGAGCATATCCTCTGCTTCGCGCCCACCCGCTCCGGCAAGGGCGTGGGGCTGATTCTGCCGACGCTCCTTTCTTGGCCCGGCTCCTCCCTCACCCTGGATATCAAGGGGGAAAACTGGGCGCTTTCGGCCGGATACCGCCGCTCCCTCGGGCACAGGGTTCTGCGTTTTGACCCCGCCGATGTCACAGGCCAGGGCTGCGCTTTCAATCCTTTGGAAGAACTGCGGATTGACACGCTTCACGCCGTTCAGGACGTGCAGAATATCGCCCAGATGCTGGTGGACCCCGAAGGCAAGGGCCTTGCCGATCACTGGAGCAAGGCTGCCTTCGCCTTCTTCTCCGGCCTGATCCTGCACGGCTGCGTCATGGTCCGGAAAAACCAGGGGCGCCCAGCCACCCTGACGGATCTCACGCACCTGCTGGCGGATGAAAAGCGTCCTGTGGCGGAGCTCCTTACGGAGATGCTGGACGCGCCCCATGCCGCCTATCTGGAGGAATTGTTTCCCGGCTCCCGGGGCGGCGAGGCGGCGCACGCCTTTATCGCCAGTTCCGCGCGGGAGATGAAGAACAAGGAAGACAAAGAGGCCTCCGGCGTCCTGTCCACGGCCCTGGTCAACATGGCCCTGTACCGGGATCCCATTGTGACCCTGAACACCTCCCGCTCGGATTTTCAGATCCGCGATCTGATGAACCATGAAAATCCCGTGGATCTGTATCTGGTGATCAGCCCGGCGGATATCGACCGGGTGCGTCCCCTGACCCGCCTGATGCTGGACATGATCGTCCGCCGGGTCTGCGCGGAAATGAAGTTTTCGGATGGAGCCAGCGTGGCCGGCTACCGGCACCGCCTCCTTCTGATGCTGGATGAGTTTACTTCCCAGGGGAAGATCCCGGTGATGGAGAAGGCCATCGCCTACATCGCCGGCTACGGCGGCAAGATGTACCTCATCGTGCAAGATCTGAAGCAGCTGAACGGGGCCTACGGCAAGGACAACGCAATCATGGCCAACTGCCATGTGCGCATCGCCTATGCCCCCAACGACGTGGAAACGGCCAAGCTCCTTTCGGACATGGCGGGCAAGGCCACGGTGGTGGAAAACAAGGTTTCCTTCTCCGGCTCGCGTATCGGGGCCATGAAAAACGCCTCCATGAACGTGGCGGAAACAGGCCGGCCGCTTTTGACCCCTGACGAGTGCATGAGGCTGCCGGGCATGAGGAAGGAAGGCAAGGCCGTCATTCCGGGCGACATGCTCATTTTCACAGCCGGCCAGCCTCCCATTTACGGGCGGCAGATTCTCTATTTTCAGGATCCGGTCTTTTCCCGGCGGGCCAAAATTCCCGCCCCGGAGCAATCGGATTCTTTGCATCCGGATTCGCCGGCGGCATCGCC
>JAISNZ010000033.1 GCA_031275955.1 Desulfovibrio sp.
CCCAGTGGTGGGCCATGTCTCTCCCGAGGCGGCTGCGGGCGGCCTCATCGCCCTTGTGGAGGAAGGGGATCGGATCGAAGTGGATATGGATAGACGCTCCATTCACCTGCATGTCGCTCCGGAAGTTCTGGCGCGGCGCAAAAAGCGCCTGGTTCTTCCTGAGCCCAAAATCAGCAAGGGCTTCATGCGGATCTACGCCAACAACTGTCTGCAACCGGAAAGGGGCGCGGCCATGCAGGACTGGAAAGGGGAGCCGGGAAGGCAGCATGGGCCTGAAGGCCGGGGTCTTAGAGCATTACCACTTTGAGAGTACTCGCCTGGTTCTCTTTGAACTACGCCCGCTCCGGCGCTTAATCGCGCAAACAAATTGCGCTTGCGCCTTCGCGGCGGGCGCCCGCTCACGCGGCCGCCGGAGCAATTTTATTTTGAAATTGCTCTAAACCATAGAGGCAGTTTTGATGAGGTCTTGGCGCCGGGCGCCCGCCGGAGCGATTGCCCAGAGAAACGGCTCCTGGCGCCGTGCCGGAACAAAAGACAACACCGTAACCACAGGGAGTATGACAATGCGGAGCAATACCTATGGCTTTTATGCGCCGGGTTCTGATGACGTCATGGTCAGCATGCAGAAAGGGCAGAATATCGCGGGCTATTCCGTGGGCATCGTGTACCTGGATGACATCTGGTATCCCCTGATCCCGGGCAATGTCGTCAACGCCTGGACCTATGACTTTCCCGTGCGGCTGAAGGCCGTACCCCATCTGGACAACCAGCGTCTGTTCCGGGCTGATCCGACGATTGCCGACGATCTGGTGGCTGTGTCCAAACATCTTGTGGAAAAAGAGGGCTGTCGGGCCATCTGTGCGGCCTGCGGTTTTTTCGGCAACTTCCAGAAGCATGTGGCGGAAGCGGTGGACGTGCCGGTGGCCCTTTCGAGCCTGATGCAGATTCCCTGGATTAAGGCCACGCTGAAAAAGAATCAGAAAATCGGCGTGCTTTCGGCCAACGCCGCCAGCGTCACGCCGTCTTTGCTGGACAATTGCGGCATTGACGATCCGGACTGCCTTGTCCTGAAAGACACCCTGCAAACCGCGCACTTCTCGGCCGTGGTCACCATGACCGGCAGTTTCGACAACAACATCGCCAGAAAAGAGGTTGTGCAATGCGCTCAGGAACTGGTTCTGGAAAATCCGGATATCGGCGCCATTGTGCTGGAATGCAGCGATATGCCCCCCTACGCCGCCTCTGTCCAGCGTGCGGTGGGCCTGCCGGTTTTTGACTTCATCACCCTGATCCGCTGGCTGCACAACGCCACCACGCAACGGCCCTATGAGGGCTTCATCTAGGAGTCTGTCGGACTTGAAGTATGTATTTTTTATAACATATTGATATGTATATATATGTCAAATTTGATCGATGGAAGCCACATATAATAATTCCAGCATGTTACAAATATTTTAAGGCAAAGTCCGACAGGCTCCTAGAGCCTGATATTACTTTGAGCAAAAAGGAATGTGCCCCAAGCGATACTGCCATCGGCGCTTGAATGCTGACAATCGGGAAACCCCCGGCTCTGCCGGGGGTTCCTGATCCGGGCAGCTTCATTTGCCATCGACAGCCCGCCGTTCGGCCCGCTGGACGCTTGTCCTCATCCGGCCAAAGGGTTATACTGGCCTCATGCATCAGCGAACCGTCCATGCCGTGACCGGAGCCTTCGGTTTTTCCGGAAAATATCTTGCCGCCCGCCTGTTGCGGGCGGGGCGAAAAGTAGTTACCCTGACCAATTCACCCGACCGGGCCAATCCCTTTGAGGGCGCCGTGCTGGTCCGTCCCCTGGCCTTTGATCAGCCGGACGCCCTGGTCGAGTCCCTCAGGGATGTGGAGGTCCTGTACAACACCTACTGGGTGCGCTTGTCCCATCCCCGGCTCACCCATGCCGACGCCGTCCGCAATACGGAGGTTTTGTTCCGGGCGGCCGGAAGGGCCGGGGTGGAGCGCATCGTCCATATCAGCATCGCCAATCCAGATGAACAGTCTCCCCTGGCCTATTACCGGGGCAAAGGATATCTGGAACGGGTCCTGAAGGAGTCCGGCCTTTCCTACGCCGTTCTCCGTCCGGCCGTCCTTTTCGGTCTGGAAGGCGTCCTGATCAACAACCTTGTCTGGGCCTTGCGGCGGATGCCCGTCTTCGGCATCTTCGGCGACGGTTCCTACCACATGCAGCCCATCTATGTGGACGACCTGGCCGCCCTCATGTTCGATCAGGGCGCGTCCCGCGAAAACGTCATCCTGCACGCCCTCGGGCCCGAGGATTTTTCCTATGCGCAATGGCTGAGAACGCTGTGCGGCATCCTCGGCCGCAAACGGCTCCTGCTCCCTGTCCCCTCCTGGCTCGGCTACTGGGGCTCAGTTCTGCTCGGCAGGTTCATGGGCGACGTTTTCGTCTCCCGCGACGAACTCGCGGCCCTTACGGCCGACCTGCTCCATGTGCCCGGCGTCGCTCCCACCGGAACGACCCGTCTGAGCGAATGGGCCAAGGACAACATCGCCCGCCTGGGCGTCCGCTACGCCAACGAGACGGCCCGGCGCCGGGACAGGGTTTCGGCCTACTGAGCGCAAGGCGCCGTTTTCGGGAAAAACCGGGGGGATGTGAGTGGCCTCAAGAAAAATCCGGCAGATCATTGAACTGCATACACCGCGGGAGACGTCCTCCCAGAACACCGTTGTCGTGGCCCGGCAGCCCATCTTTGACGCGGGAGGGTCCATCTGGGCCTATGAACTCCTTTTCCGCGATCCGTCCATGAAGCCCGGCTTGGGCGGGAAAAGTTCCCATGCGGCCACCTCCTCCGTCATGGTGGAGGGCTTTGAGTTGATGCGGCCCTCCCTGCTACCGGGACAGCGGTTTTTTATCAATTTTACCGAGGAGATGCTGGAAGCGGAACTGGCGGGCATCCTGCCGTCGGAGTGCTGCGTCATTGAGATCCTGGAAACCGTCCAGCCGACGGAAGATGTGCTCAAGGGTCTGAGCCACCTGAAGCAGCAGGGCTACCTCCTGGCTCTGGACGACTTTTGCGGCCAGGCGGAACTCCTGCCCTTCCTGCCCGTTGTGGATATCGTCAAGGTGGAGGTTCTCGGCCACACCCCGCAGCAACTGCAGAGCCTGGTCAGCCGGCTGATGCCCTTCCAGCGCCGGCTCCTGGCGGAAAAGGTGGAAGACGTCAAAACGGCCGAACTGTGCCGGAAGTTGCGCTTCACCCTTTTTCAGGGTTTCTTTTACAGCAGGGCTGAAGTGGTGCGGGGAAAAAAGCTGAGTCCCTCCCAGATCACCAAGGCGCGTCTTCTGTCCTATTCCGCCTCAGATATGGAGGGAGACATCTCCGAAGTGGTGGACGCCATCAGCGCGGATGTCTACCTGAGCTACAAGCTCCTGCGCTATACAAATTCCGCCTTCATCGGCCTGTTCGTGCCGACGACCAGCGTAAAGCACGCCATTGCCATCCTGGGGCGGCAAAAGCTGCAACAATGGCTTTGCGTCACGGCCCTGGCGGAAATGGATTCCGCCCCCATGGCGCGGGAACTGGTCCTCCTTTCCGCTCTGCGGGCGAAATTTCTTGAACTGCTGGCCGAGCGCGCCGCCTGCGGACGGAAGGATTTACCCCGCTGTCTTTTCCTGATCGGCCTTTTTTCCCTGCTGGACAGCATGCTCCAGATCCCCATGCGGGAAGTGCTTGCCACCTTGCCCCTGGAGCCAGATCAGGTGGATGCCCTTGTTTCCCGGAAAGGTCCCTACGCTCCCTGGCTGCATCTCCTGGACGCCTATGAACAGGGCCTCTGGGAAGATGTCTGGAGAATAGCCGGAAACCTTCGCTTTTCCTGCGCGGACCTTGCCGCCGCCTATGCGCAAGCCGGAAAGTGGAGTACGGAGCTGTTCAGCGAGGGAGGAAATCCCCCGGTAGCCGTGGTGAAGTCCTGATTATCCGGGGCTCCGCCGGGGAAGTTTGGGGATCCTCCCCCGGGAGAATGCGGCGGCGTTTCCCTGGGGCGATTTCCCGCTTATTGCCTTCTGAGCACGGCCTTTTCGATGACAACAGGGGTAACGGGCACGTTTTCGTGGCCCGCCACAGTCCGCGTCCTGACCTTTTCAATGGATTCCACCACCTTTTGGCCTTCGACTACCCGGCCGAAAACGCAATAGCCCCAGTTGGCCGGAGGGACGTAGTTCAGAAAGGGGTTGTCCACCGTATTGATGAAAAACTGGGACGTGGCGGAATGGGGGTCCGGGGTGCGGGCCATGGCGATGGTGAAGCGGGAGTTTTTCAGTCCGTTGTCGGCTTCGTTCCTGATGGCGGTGCGGGTGGCCTTTTGCTGCATATCTCCGGAAAAACCGCCTCCCTGGATCATGAATCCGGGGATGACGCGATGAAAGATGGTGCCGTCATAGAAGCCCTCCTCCACATATTGCCGGAAATTTTCCGCCGTCGCGGGGGCTTTTTCCGTATCCAGCTCAACGGCGATGAGTCCGTGGCTGGTATGCAGCTCAACCACGACAGGCTCGTTTTGGGCCAGGGCGACGGAGGGCAGCAGCAGGAAGAGGGCCAGCAGGCCGAAAACAGACAGAGGCCACATAGGTTTCTCCTTATGGGTGGTTGCGGGGCGCCTTGCCCGGCGGGCCAGCGTCCCGCAACGGGGATCGCCAATCCCCGGGGAGCCTTTCGCGGAACGCTCCGGCGGATCAGGGGGATCAGGGGCGCGCCGGCTGTTGCTTCGCTCATACCGGAAAAAATTTTTCCCGGCAATGCGCCGGGGGCATCCGTCGAGGATCTGTTTTTTTCCCGAAGAAAGGGGAGAAGCCTTTACAAAGCGGTTCTTTTCCCCCTATTCTCTGCCCCTGTTTTTTATGCCGCCTGTTTGAGGGCCGTTCCCGAAGGAAACGGGTGAACCGCCGGGCAAGGATTTGCGCGCGACTCCTTGCCTTGAAACAGGAGCGGGCGGGCCGCCGCGCGATTCTTCAGCAAGAGGTCGGATATGGGAAGACATTTCACCAAAATACGGGATTTCACGCGGGAGGAAGCCAGCTTTCTTCTGGACCGGGCTAAGTGGATGAAAGACACCCGCCACACCAGTTCCCTGCTGGCGGGAAAGACCCTGGTCCTCCTCTTTGAAAAGGCCTCCACCCGAACCCGCTTGTCCTTTGAGGTGGGCATCCGCCAGTTGGGAGGGCAGACCATTTTCATGACCCCCGCGGAAAGCCAGCTTGGCCGCTCCGAACCCCTCAAGGATACCGCCCGGATCATCTCCCGCTATAACGACGGCATGGTGGTGCGCACCTTCGGGCAGGCGACCCTGGACCAGTTGATCGCCTACGGCAGCGTTCCCGTGATCAACGCCCTGACGGATGAGGGCCACCCCTGCCAGGTGATGGGCGATCTCCTGACGATATATGAGCGTACCCCGGACTTTTCCTCCCTGCGGCTGGCCTGGGTGGGCGACGGCAATAATATGGCCAATTCATGGATAGAGGCCGCCATCTATTTCCCCTTTCAACTGACCCTGGCCTGTCCGGAGGGCTATGACCCCCATCCGGGAATCCTGGAGGATGCCCGCGCAGCCGGCGCCAGGGTCCGGCTGACCCGCTCTCCGGCGGAAGCCCTTGCCGGAGCCCACTACGTCAATACCGACGTCTGGGCCTCCATGGGCCAGGAGGCGGAACAGGCCGTCCGCAGGGCCGCCTTCGCCGCCTGGCATATTGATGCGGACATGATGCGTCTGGCCGCGCCGGGGGCCAGATTCATGCACTGTCTGCCCGCCCATCGCGGCGAGGAGATGACGGAAGAGGTCTTTGAGGGC
>JAISNZ010000155.1 GCA_031275955.1 Desulfovibrio sp.
AGTGGCATGGGACAGATGGGGATCCTGATGATCGGCCGCCAGGGTGGCGGCCGCGGCGGTCAGGCGCTGCCAGAATTGTTCGCCGTCGCGCAGCAGGCCTTCAAAGGCAACGCTGCGGGAAAGGCTGCCGCTGTAAAAAACGGCGCTGAGGGAGGCCCCGGAAGGCAGGGCAAGGCGGTAGGGTTCGCCGATGAACAGGGTTTCTTCCGTCACCGGGGTGGCAACGCCGTTGACGACCACGGCCCTGGCCTGCCTGGGGGCGAGGATGACGAAACGAAGCCCCTGGGCCGCCAGAGTCTCCAAAGTCCGCACGTCCGTGGCGGCCTCGGAAAGCCAGATGCCCTCCGGGTCACGGCCGAAAAGGGCGCGAAAATCGTCTATGGCCCAACGCGTCTCCAGCTCCTGATCTTCCGGGGTGGCCAAAGGCATGATCACATGGTGAAAGATCTGGGCCAGGGCATTGCCGTGTCCCCAGCGGGCCAGACTTTTGGCGTCGCCGTCGCGCATCCGCTCCACCACCCCGGGGGCGTGGCGGCGCATCCAGGAAAGAAGAGTCGGGCCCACATTAAAGCTGATCCATTCATATGCGTTCAGGATCTCGCAGATCCGCCCCGAGGCGTCCAGGCGGCGGGCCCAGGCCAGGGGGGCGTAGCTTTCGCGCAGGATGCGCTCATTCCAGTCCCCCAGAGGGGCGGCGCTGGCTTCGGACAGGATCTCGCCGAGCCAGGGATCCTCGCGCGGCGGCTGGTAAAAATGCCCATGGATGCATAAGGACGCGATCATGGCCCCTCCTGTGTTCCCCGATCCGCTGGATTATCTTTATCCGGATATATACCCGGCCGGCGCAAGGGCGCAACGGAAAAACAGGCCGGCCGCGAGGCTCGCCCGCCGGGAGTGTTCCGGAGACAGAAGGATCCTGCGGACAGGAAAAGGCTCTCCCCAAATTCCTTGCAGCGCTGAAATTTTCGCCGCGACAGACCTCGACAGCGGACTTGACGGGATGTCATTTTTTACATAAATTTACCTAAAAATTTTTAGGGAAATATATGCAAAAAGCAGGGATTTCTATTGCCGGAGCCGTTTCCGGACTCGAATTGAAGGAATACCTCAAGACTTCGTTGGTGGATCTTGTCGCCAAACAGATTCGGGCCGGCATCTTCACCGGCAGGTACCTGCCGGGGAAAAAACTGATCGTGCGGGAGCTGTCCGAGGAATTTGGCGTCAGCCATACCCCTGTCAAAGACGCCTTGAACCGTCTGACGGCGGAAGGGCTGGTGGATGCCTGTCCCGGCCACAGCATGGTGGTCCGCAGTTTTACCAATGACGAGATGATTGAGAGTATGGGCGTCAGGCTCATGTGCGAAATTTTCCATGCAGATGCCATTGTGCGCAACACGGCGGGCAATCCCGCGCTTATTGAAGAGCTGGATTCATTATGGCAGGCCATGCGGAATCTTCTTGAGATCGGGGACGGTTTTGATCCCGAAAGCTGGGTCAACTATGAAACGCGGTTCCATAGATCGTATATGGCCGTCTGCGGCAACAAGAAACTTATAGAGATCTATAACGCGCTTGACGCCAATCGCTTTACCTACTTCGCTTATCTATACAACAACAATGTGCCGTTGGGGCAGCGAACATATGAGCTGAACATGGCAGAGCATCGTGAAATTATTGATGCTCTCAAGGAATGCAGTGCTGACAGATTCAAGCGAGCCGTTGCCAGGCATGTTGTACGCGCCTGCGGAGATTATGAGGTGGACGAAGTAACTCGCGGTAAGATCGATCTAATCAAGATAACTGTGAATCGATATCTATCTGAAGGAATGGAGCAGGAAAGGGCGAGTGTTTTATTTGCCTTGAAAAAAGCAGAATAGCGGCAATTGTTGAACCCCGTAAGGTTTGAGCAACTTACCGGTGAAAATGTATATTTGCTCTGCAAGGATTTGCGGGCAAATCCTTGCCGCGAAACAGGAGCAGGCGGGCTTTGCCCGCGTAAGCGGGCTGTTTCAAGCGTGAAAGGCTGTAAACGGCGGCGGGTTCGAATCTTACCATCGCTAAAGGAGGTTTTTTATGGGTAAACTGTCTCGTCTTACCGGTGTCCTCCTGGCGGCGTTCTTGGCGGCGGCGCCCACGTCGGCGGCGTCTTCCGCCGGGGAGAAGCCTCTTGTCATGCGTCTTGCCCACATCAACGCGGAAACAGACCCCAAGCATCAGGAGGCGCTGAAGTTCAAAGATCTGGTGGAGAAAAAAACCAACGGCCAGGTCAAAATTGAAGTCTACGGCGGCGGTGTTTTAGGAGATGTGCGTGAAATCATTGAAGGCCTGCAAATCGGCACCAATGAAATCGTCATTGAAGGCTTCGGCACCATTCCTTCGTATACCAAGCTTTCCCTGCTTGATCTTGTCCCTTTTCTGTACCGCGATCGCGCCCATTTCGACAACATGTGGAAAGGCGACGTTGGCAGGGAGATTCTCGCCAAGTCCGGCGAAGACGCGAAAATGCTCCTCTTTGGCCCCTCGTACCGCGGCGTTCGCGTGACTACCTCGGTCAAGCGCTTCACCAACATTCAGGAGCTGAAAGGTCTCAAAATCCGCGTGCCCGCCGATGATATGAGCGTCAAAACCTGGCAGGCGCTCGGTGCCCGCCCGACCCCCATGCCCATGGGCGAAGTCCTGACTGGTATCCAGCAGGGCACTGTGGAAGCCCAGGAAAATCCGCCCATCCTTTCCTATAATTTCGGCTTGGCAGACGCCTGTAAATACCTCATCAAAACCAACCATCGCTGGAGCGCGGATGTGTTTATGATGGACAGGGCCTATTTTGAGAAGCTTCCCACCGATGTCCAGGAGGCTGTCCTTGATGCCGGCCGGGAAGCCGCGGACTTCACCAGCCAACTGAACACGGACGGCGAAGAGGGCAGTTTCAGGAAATGGGCGGAAGCCGGAGCGGAGATCATCGTTCCTGAACTGGAGGGCTTCCGCAACGCCACAGTCAATGTGGTGCAGGACAACTTTCCGGATCTCCTGCCTTGGGTTGAGAAGATCAAAGCGATTCAATAAGATCCCAACAAGGCGGATAACTTGTTGAAATATTGTCGGAGCAATTTCATTCTCTATAGCATTTTACGCTTGAGATTGCCGCAAGGCGAATTCACTTCGCCGTCAGCGAACTGTTTCAAGCGTAACATGCTGTAGTTCAAAGATAACTTGATGGGTGAGCCGGGAGAGGGCACCCGAACAAGGGGGCGGTAGTGCGGATCATCTCCAAGGTCTTTGACCTCATTGAAAAGGCAATAAACTCCGTTATTATTGTTTTGCTGATCCTGATGACCCTGGCCATTTTCTATCAGGTCATCCAGCGGTACATACTTCACGGCGCCAACATCTGGGCCGAGGAGTTCGCCCGCTACGCCTTTATCTGGGTTGTCATGCTCGGTTCCGCAAGCGCGCTCCGGCGCTTCAACCATATCCGCATCGACTTCCTTGCGCAGCTCTTCTCCGGGCGGGCGCAAAAGATTATCGGTTTCTGCAACAATCTGCTAATACTGGCGTTTCTTGCTGTACTGATGGTTTATGGCCTGAAGATCGCGACTCGGACAGCCGGCCAGATTTCCGCCGGGGTCGGCGTGTCCATGGGCTTCATGTACATGAGCATCCCCGTGGGTTCTGCCCTGATGTTTCTGTTCATTCTGGAAATTTTAGCCAGAGACTATTTCTCCCTTGGGAAGGGGTGCGATAACGGAGGCGGCACTGTATGATGACCATCGGCGCCGTTCTGCTCCTCGGGCTTATCTTTCTCGTCGTCCTTGGCATGCCTGTGGCCTTCGCCATAGGTATCGCCTCCATGGCCGCGCTTCTTGCGGGCGATTATCAATTGATTATTCTTCCGCAAAAACTTCTCGCCGGGCTGGATTCTTTCCCTATGCTGGCCATTCCCTTTTTCGTGCTGGCGGGCAACCTGATGACCGGGGGAGGCATAACCGACAAAATCCTAAATTTTACCAAAGCCGCTGTCGGCTGGATGCGCGGCAGCCTCGGGATCATCACGGTCGTAGCCTCCGCCATTTTCGCCTCTATTTCCGGATCGGGCACGGCAACGATCACAGCCATCGGCGGCATCACCATTCCCGCGATGAAAAGGGACGGCTATCCCAGTGAATTGGCGGCCTCCGTCGCATCCAGCGCCTCTATTCTGGGACCGCTCATTCCGCCCAGTATCATTTTGATTGTATACGGCAATCAGGTCCAGGCGAATATCCGCGAACTCTTCATGGCCGCGGTATTTCCAGGCCTGCTCCTCACGGGCGGGTTCGCGCTTTTTACCTATATCACAGCGCGGCGCCTCCGTTTGCCTGTGGGCGAATGGGCAGGCTTTCGATCCCTTTTGCGGGAAACGCGCAAAAGCGTCTGGGCGCTACTGATGCCGGTGATCATCCTTGGCGGCATTTTCGGCGGAGTCTTCACACCCACCGAGGCGGCAGCCGTTTCCGCCGTGTATGCCTTTGTGATCGGCGCCTTTGTTTACAAGAATTTGAACAGAAGGAACATCGGCCGCATTTTTTATGAAAGTTGCATCACTTCCTCCATCATGCTTTTTCTGGTGGGGTGCTCCAAAGGTTCCAGCTGGGTGCTGGCCGTTGCCCGCGTTCCGAATTCCATCGCCCACGAACTGCTTTCCGTTTCCAACGAAGCGGCGGTCCTGCTTGTTTTGCTCAACGCCTTTCTGCTTGTTGTCGGCATGTTTATGGAAGCCAACGTGGCCGTGGTCATCTTTACGCCTATCCTGCTGCCCATTGCCCATGCCTGCGGACTTACCACAGTGCAGTTCGGAGTTGTCATGTGCATCAATCTGTGTGTCGGCCTGCTTACCCCACCTGTGGGCCTGTGCGCTTTGTTGGGCAACAATATCGCCAACGGCCGCCTGGAAATCACGCTGAAACGCTGCCTCCCGTTCACGTTGATAGGCATGGCGGTGCTTCTGTTTTCAACCTTTATCCCGGCCTTTACCATGTGGCTGCCGGCCTTCACCAAATAGCAGCGTTGCTGCGGGCTTGATGCCGGCAGAGACAGGCAGGGAATCGTCATGAATACTTCCGGACTGATGCGGGAACTTCTGGAACTCTGCCGGCGGGTGTATGACAAGGGATTTGTCAGCGGCTCCGGCGGCAACATCAGCGCTAAAGACGGCGGAGACATGCTCATTACGCCCACAGGCCGGAACCTCGGCGCGCTTGCGGAGGGGGATATCGTACGCGTGCGTCTCACGCGGAACGGGCCCGGGAAAAACAGAGAATCTGTCGTTGTCGGATCGGGGATCCCTTCGCAGGAATGGCGCATGCACTGCCGCTGCCATGAGCGGCCTGACGTGGCCTGCGTCCTTCATGTCCACAGCTCTTACGCCTCCGCCGTGTCCTGCCTGGAGATTGATTCGGCTTGCGGGATGCCCGTGTATACGCCGGGATACTCCGTCCGTGTTGGCAGACTCCCTGTTGTGCCCTATTTCCGGCCCGGATCCGCGGAGCTCGCTTCCGCCGTTGGCGATCATATTGTCGGCACTGCGGCCGCGCCCGGACGCAATTCCGTGCTCCTGGCCAACCACGGGATTCTCAGCGTGGGGGCGAGCATGGAACAGGCCATGAACATTGCCGAGGAAATAGAGGAAAACGCGCGCCTGTTCCTCTTGCTCGGCGGCAGGGGCAGACCTTTGAGCGAGACGCAGCAGGCCGAACTTGCAGGTACATATTGAGTATACCCATTCGCGATAAACATCAGGACAATTTTTATCGCGAACTGGTATTATGCACCGAAAGGAGGCGGACGGATTTCGAGGAGCCGCCGACGCCTTTCGCCGGACGCAGGAAAAAGGAGAAAAGCATGCGGAACAGCGGTTTTCTCACAACTTCGGAACCTGTCGTTCTGGGCATAGATGTGGGCACTACGGGCGCGAAATGCGCATTTTATACGAAAAACGGCATCCAGCGCGCCTCCGCCTACCAGGAATACCCCATGATTCACCCGCAGGGCGGATGGGTGGAGGAAGATCCCGGGCGGTGGTGGTCCGCGGTAGCCGCCAATATCCGGCGGTGTTTCGACTCCGGGGCTGTGACTCCTTCGCAGGTGGCCGCTGTGGGCGTCAGTTGCACAAACGCCGTCATTCCCCTGGATAAGGACGGCAATCACCTGTACAACGCCATTCTTCAACTGGACCAACGCACCGAGGGGGAGGTGGAGTGGGTGATCAAGAATATCGGCAAAGAACGCATCTGCCGAGTTACTGGCAATCGCATCGCGCGGGGAACCTTTTCCTTGCCCACTTTGCGCTGGTATATGAACAAGCGGCCGGACATCGTCAAAAAGACGCACAAATTCGTGGTGCCCAGCGGATTTATCATTCACAAGCTGACCGGCAACTTTTCCATTAACACATCGCGCATGGGTTTCACCCTGCTTTCCGACATCCGTTCCGGCGCGTGGGATGAAGACCTTGCCCGTGACGCGGGGGTGCCCGTGGAGCTTTTGCCTGCTCCCTATCAGGCGACAGACATCATCGGCAGTGTGAACCGGCAGGCGGCTTCTCTGACCGGTCTTTTGGAGGGGACGTCCGTTGTCGCGGGAGCCATGGACACTGTGGCCGCGGCCGTTGGAGCAGGAGCGGTGAGGGCGGGCGATACCTTCCTGGCTGTGGGCACCTGCGGCAGGCTATGCTTTGCCGCGGACAAACCGGTTTTTGACGACCGTTTGATGCACTGCCGGCATGCAGTGGAAGGATTATGGCTTACGGTGGAGGCCACCAACGCCTCCGGTGCCTCCCTGCGTTGGTTCCGGGATGTCTTTGGCGGGGCGGTTCTTGATCGTTGCGCGCGCGGGGGCAAAGACATCTATGCCGTCATGGACGATTTGGCGGCGGAATCCGTTCCCGGCGCGGGGGGACTGATCTATTTACCCTATCTCTCCGGCGAGCGTTGTCCCATCTGGGATCCGAACGCGCGCGGCGTTTTTTTCGGCCTGCATTTCGGTACAGCTTACGCGGATATGGTGCGCGCCGTTTTTGAAGGCGTTGTCTACTCCATTCGGCAGGGCATGGATATTGTTTTGGAACATAACAGCATGTCGGAAAATCTAACCCTTGGCGGCGGCATCGCCAACAGCCTGATCTGGAGCCAAATGTTTGCCGACATCCTGGATCATCCCATCATCCGGCTGAACGTTCACGAAACGGAAACTTTGGGCGGCGCCATTTTGGCCGCCTACGGCGTGGGATTGATCAGCGACATGGGCGACATGGCCCGCGACGCGGCCAAGGGCAGCGAGGTGCTGATGCCGGACAGAAGGGCGGCGGCTGTCTATAAGGAGTATTTCCCCTTGTTCCGGAAGCTTTACGGTGACCTGAAGGACGATTTCGCCCTTTTGCAGGAGGTATCCAATCCAAAAGCGCATTCCCGGTTTTACGGATAATTTGCCCTCGTTTCTTTTGGCTTCTTCTACACAGAGGTGGTCCCCATTGTTCGGACAAATCTCGTGCTCTAATCAAGGACATTTTATTTATTCGCTGCATTCCCTTTAATCGCTACTTGACTTTTTTTCCGCATTCGGATAAGCATAGCTTCAGTGTGGCTGTGATGCGATTTTTCGACCGACGATCCTGCGTTAAAAAGTTTACTTTGTAACGCATATATCAGTAAGGCCGATGCGCTCAAGGCGCAAAAGGAGGCGAAATGAAAAATTTTGGCTATTCCGGTGAGCAGTACGGCATATTCCGCAAATATGCGCTGAACACCCTTTTCGGCTTCGCGATTATGTACGCCTTTTTCTATAACGGCAGAATGAACATGGGTCTTTCCCTGGCCTCCATGACCAGCGAACTGCACATCAGCACGGCCCAGGCCGGGGCGATTACCTCCTCTCTCTTCTGGTGCTATGGGTTTGGGCACCTGTTCTCCGGGCGTCTGGGCGAAATTTTCGGCAATAAGCGGTTCATCCTCGTCGGCATTCTCCTCTCCGTTCTCCTCAATCTGGTGATCAGTTTCCAGACCTCTCCCGCCGTTATCGCGGTGTTCTGGGGGTTGAACGGCTTCGCCCAGGCCATGGTTTTTTCTCCCGGCATTGCCCTGTCGGCGAAGTGGTGGCCGAAATCCAGGCGCGGCTTTGCCAGCGGCATTATCACGGGTTTTGCCGGCATCGCGCAAATTTCCGCCTGGCTCTGCATTCTGGCCGCCTTTGCCTTGCAGCCGGATCTCGGCTGGCGCGCGGCCTTCCGCCTGCCAATGATTCCCATGTTCGTGTTTGGACTTTTTTTCCTCTTTCTGGCCAAGGAGGAACCTTCCACCGTCGGCCTGCCCGACTATCAGGAGGAAGATCCTGAAGCGACGGCTCTTGAAGCGGAGCGAAACCGGTTCCTGGCGGAAAAGGGGAAACTGTATCCCTATATCAGCCTGTTCAAAAATCCCAAAATGATCCTGTTCATGTTCATTATCGCCATCATCGGCATCGCCCGCTATGGCCTTATTACCTGGCTCCCTTTGTATTATGTGAAAGTTATGGACATGAACATCAAATCAGGCATCTTCAATTCCGTCGTCCTTCCCATCGGCATGGCCGTGGGCTATTTCCTGATGCCGATCCTGTCCGACAAGATATTCAAATCCCGGAGGGAACCGCCCCTGATCATCTGCAGCGTCTGCGCGGCTGTCGCTATCTGGATATTCCCCTATCTCCGGGACATCCACATTGCTGCCGCCTGTCTCCTGCTCGTGGGCTTTTTTTCCGCGATCAACGGTCTGGTCTGGGCCTTTGCCGCCGACATCGGCACCCGCGCCTTCGCGGGCACCGCCACAGGCATGCTGGACTGGGCGGCATACATGGGCGCCGCCATTCAGTCAATCCTTTTCGGTGCGATTATCGACAGCACGGGAAATTGGGATTACCTCTTTTTCACCCTCAGCATTCTGTTTCTGATCACGGTCAGCCTCGCCCTGGTCTCAACAAAAATCCGGCCCAGGGCCGCGTAGAGCCTTTTCATCGCTTCTCCCCTTTCCCGCTCAGACAGGAAAAAGAAGACTTTTTATCGCATATACCAAAAAAGCGGAATCGCTCCGGGAAAAAAGCGCCGGACGAAAAGAGGGAACCATGACAAACACAGACGGAGTATTCGCCTGGATCGACGCCCACAGGGAAACAATCATCTCAGATTTTAAAGAATTCCTCCGCATCCCCAGTCTCACCGGCGAGGAGGGCAGAGGACAGGAGTTCATGATTGCCCGCATGCGTTCTCTGGGCCTGGAAATGGACATCTGGGAACCCGATATTCAGGAACTGTTCACAAAGTTTCCGGATATCGCCCAGTACCCCACAAGCTGGCAGCCGGAGCTGGATCTGGCACTCAAATTCAAGGACGTCTGTACCTACGAGCAGTTGACGGGTTCGGAATATGCCGACAGGCTGACCTACAGGGACCGCCCCAACGCTGTGGGCATCCTCAGGGGGACGGGAGGCGGCAGGTCGCTGATTCTGAACGGCCACGTCGATGTGGTCACGGTGGGCGACAGGAGCCGGTGGGATCACGATCCCTTCGGCGCGGAGCAGGTTGGCGACACTATATACGGCAGGGGCGCCAGCGACATGAAGGGCGGGCTCACCGCCATGCTCAAGGCGCTGGAAGCCGTCATCCGATCCGGCGTCCCCCTGAAAGGGGATGTCATCTTCCAGAGCGTCGTCAATGAAGAACATGCTGGCAACGGTTCTCTGTCCTGCGCGGCCAGGGGGTATACAGCCGATGCTGCCATCTGCGCCGAACCTTCCGGGGCGCGCAGATATTCCACATCTTCCGGAGGCGGCGTCTATTGGGAAATCGTGATCCCCGGCAAGGAAGTCCACACCGGCAGCCGCTGGAAAGACGGCCGGCAAAACGGCGTCAGCGCCATAGAAAAATCCGCGCCGATCATTACCGCCCTGCTTGCCCAGGAGGCGAAGGCGAATGCGGATCAGGTCAAGCTCTCGCTGGGCATCGGCGTAGTCAGAGGCGGGACCTATGCCACAGCTACCGCACGGGACTGCGTCCTGAGCGGCGTTGTCTATTTTTCTCCCGAACTGGGGACAGGTCCGGCGGGCATCCGCCGGGTTAAGACAATGTTCAGGGAGGCCATTGACGAGGCCTGCGCGGGCGATCCCTGGCTCTCGCGCAACAGGGCCGAGGTCTTGTATCTCCACTATGATGATGCCTACCGGTACCCGGAAAGCTCCGGATTTCTGAAAGTGCTGCAGCAATCCGGTAAAGAGGCGCTACATGTCGATCTCGCCGAAGCGGCCTTTTCCGCCTGCGATGCACGGCAATTGGGCAATCAGGCCGGCGTCCCGACCATTATCTATGGTCCGGGAGAACTGTCCATGGCCCACAGCGTCAATGAATGCGTCACGGAAGGAGAAATTCTTGAGGCGACAAAGGTCATTGCCGCCACCATCTGCAACTGGTGCGGCTGACGTATGGGGGCGTTGGGGCTGAGCGGCCCCTGCGCCCCTAGCGCACTGATATCCGAATTTTGGTGATACCTCTCTTGCCAAGGCAAGGGAAGATGCGTATACTCCGGATGATCGTTTTGGAATGAAGCCGCAAGATTTTCCGACAGCCCGCCAAGTCCGGGATTCCCCTGTTTTCGGGCCTGTCGCCTTTCATCCCGCATTGTGAAGGAGAAGCTATGAACGTCAACGGTACCGCTACCGCCCGCAGTCCCATAAGCTCTGTCGCGGCAGTCAACGCCTTTCTGCGTTCCGTGTACAACTGGATGGGCCTTGGTCTTGGGATCACAGCCCTGCTGGCCGCGCTTTTCGCCTATACGGATTTACGCGCCCTCCCCCTCAGCCCCGGCGGCCAGACCTTCGGCCTTGTGGCCATGATCGCGGAAGTGGGTCTGGTCTTTTACCTGAGCCTGCGCATCCAGAAACTTGCCGCCGGCACGGCCGCGGGGCTTTTTCTCCTGTACAGCGCCCTGAACGGATTCACCCTGAGCTTCATCCTTATGGCCTATGATCAGACCGCCGTGGCCCAGGCCTTCATCACCGCCGCCGGGATGTTCGGAGCCATGAGCCTTTACGGCCTGTATACCAGGAAAGATCTGGCCGGATGGGGCAATCTGCTCTTCATGGGCCTCATCGGCCTGCTCATCGCCATGGTGGTAAACATTTTTCTGGGGTCCAGCCTGCTGGGATTCGGCATCAGCGTGGTCGGGGTGATCATCTTTTTGGGACTGACCGCCTATGACACCCAACTGCTCAAGGAAATGGGCCAATCCGTGCCCTACGACGATCCGGCCGCCGTCCGGCGGGGCGCCATTATCGGGGCGCTGCGCCTGTATCTGGATTTTATCAATCTCTTCCTCATGCTTTTGCGTCTGATCGGCGACAGGCGCTAGAGCGGGCCGCCTGCTTCCGGGCATGAAACCCGCCGCCTTCTTCCGGGACAAAGAGGACTCTTTGCCCCGGTTTTTTTCCGCCGGGAATCTGTACAAGCGGCTCTCTCCCCTGCTGCGGCCCCTGTCCGGTCCCTATGCCCGCATCATGCGGCAGCGGCGCGCCTTCTGGAGCGGAGGCGCCGCCTTCCGCCCTTCCCGCCCCTGCGTCTCCGTGGGGAACATCGCCTGGGGCGGCAGCGGCAAAACCCCCCTTGTGGACTGGATGCTCTCCTGGGCGGAAGGACTCCTGCCCCGGCCTCTTCGCGTCGTTGTCCTCACCCGCGGGTACGGCGCCTCCCCCGGCCCTTCTCCTTTGCCGGTCACGCCGCAAACTCCCGTGGCCCAAGCCGGAGACGAACCTCTCCTCCTGGCCCGCGCCCATCCCGCGGCCCGCATTCTGTCCTTCCCCCGCCGCGCGCAAGCCGCCCGTTTCGCCGAAGCCCGCCTGGACCCGGATCTTTTTCTCCTGGATGACGGCATGCAGCATCTGGCCGTTGCCCGCCAGGCCGACCTCGTTCTCCTGCGTCCGGAAGACGTGGCGGATCAGTGGAACCGCGTCATTCCGGCCGGCTCCTGGCGTGAAGACGCAAGCGCCCTGGCCGCGGCTTCGGCCTTTCTCATGAAAATCAGCCCCGGGGATCTGGAAGACATCCGCCCGCTGATCACCGCCCGTCTGGCCGCCTTCAACGTGCCCTTCTTTTCCTTCAGCCTGCGGATCTCCGGTCTGCGCCCCCTTTGCCCGGATTCGTCCGCTCCGCTCCCTCCGGAAGCCCTGCGGGGAAAGCCGTACCTGCTGATCAGCGGGGTGGCCGGGCCGGAGCAGGTGGAAGCCACCGCCCGATCCCTGACGGGCCTTGCCCCGGCGCGGCACCTGGCCTTTGCCGATCATCATCCCTACACGGCTCGCGACGTTCAGGGCATTCTCCGCGCAGCGGACGGACAGGCCGCGGATCTGCCCATCCTCTGCACGGCCAAGGACGGCGTCAAACTCCTGCCCTTCCGGCCTCTCTTCCACAGCCATCCCCTGCTGACCCTGGAGGCGGAGGTGGTGTTCGGCCCCGCCCTGTTCACCGCCGGCTCCTTTCCCCTCTGGTGGGAAGACTGGTGGCAGCGGCACGGGCGCCCCTGAACGATGGCGCAACCCACTCCCGGGAGCGCGGCCGGGAACGATCCCATGCCCGCGCCCGGCGGGAACACCCTGAACGGCGGCGCAGCCCCCTCCCGGGAGCGCGGCGACGATCACAGGCCCGCGGCCGGCAGGAGCACCTGCACGCAGGCGCCGCCGGAGGGATTATTGCCAAGGTCAAGGACGCCGTTATGGCTGGTGAGGATGCCGTTGGCGATGGGCAGGCCAAGGCCGGTGCCGCCGTCTTTGGTGGTGAAGAAGGGGTCGAGGACTTTCTCCAGGTGCCCGGGAGGAAATCCGGGCCCGGTATCGCGGAAGGAGATTTCCACCATGTCTCCCCGGCTGTCGAAGCCGATGCTCAGGACGCCGGAGGATTCCATGGCCTGGATGCTGTTGCTCAGGATATTGTAAAAGGCGCGGTACAGGAGGCCCTTGTCGCCTCTGACCAGCAGGGGGGCCTCCGGATCCTCCGGGCGGACGATGGAGATATTCCGGGCGGTTATATCCGGAGCGAGAAAGGCGAGGGCCTGGGAGAGAAGATGGTTGACATCCACGGCGCTCATGCGGGGCTGCTGGGGGCGGGCGTAGTCCAGAAAGTCGTTGACCGTGCGGGAAAGGCGTCTGGCTTCGTCGTAAACGGCCTGGAGAATGCGGGCCGTCACGGCGTCCGCGCCGGCGGGGCGTTTCAGGAGGAGTTCGGCGCTGGAGGAGATAATGCCGAGGGGATTGCGGATCTCGTGGGCGATGCCGGCCACCACGCGGCCCATGCCGGCCAGTTTTTCGTGCTGGTGCAATTCGAGGATGAGGCGCTGTTCCTGCTCCATGCGGTCGGCCAGGGCGCGCTCGGCCCGGCGAACGAAGAAGAGGAGAAGGGCGAGGAGGATGCCGGAGCAGACTAGGGTGACCACGAGGATCAACTGCTGGAAACGGACGGCGCTTTCGATGTCGGGGGTGATGTCCTGGGAGAACTCCAGAACCCCCAGAAGAGGGCCTTGGGCCTCGGAAGAGCCGAGGCGGTTTTCAATGCGCAGGGGGTATGTGGTCCGCAGGCGGAAGGAATTTTTTTTGAGGGAGAATTGAAAAAAGGCGTGCCAGTAAGGCATGGAGGCGTCAAGGTCAAAGAGGGGGTCCTCGGCCGTGGCGGCCGCCGCCACGGAGGAGAGGGCGCGTTTCGTCCCCGCTTCGGCGGCGTTGGTGGAATAGGTGATGGTGTTGTTATGGGCATAGATGCGCAGATCTTCCACCTGCAGGCCGTTGATCAGGGAGCGGATGATCTGATCCAGGGCGCGGTACTGGGCGGGCTCGCGCAGGGCGATGCGGCCGAAGCGATTGATGGTGGGCAGGGTGAAGTGGAGAAAGAGTTGGTTGTTGAGGTGATCGGCCAGGAGGGTGGCGAATTGCTGCCGGCCGTTGATGAGCGTGTTTCTGGCGGTGTTGCCCAGATAAGAGGAAAGGACCATGGCCAGGAGGATCAGCAGGATTAGGGTGACCCAGCCGATGGAGCGGGCAAAGCCGATGGAGCGGGCAAAGCCGATGGTGCGGCGCCCCGGACGGTCGGAGGTTTTTGGGGCGGGGGCCGGGGTGTCCGGGAGGTCCTCCGCAGACGGGGGAGTGTCCGGGTTGTCGGCGATCCTCTGGCCGCGCATGGTTAAATCCCGCAACGCAGGCAGGCGTCTTTCACCTGGTTGAGGACGGCATCCACGGTAAAGCCGAAATATTCATAGACGGGTTTGCCGGGACCGGACTCGCCGAAGGTCGTCATCCCCACCACGCCCCCGTCAGAGCCGACGAACTTGTACCACCAGTCGGCGGCGGAGGCCTCAATGGCCACGCGGGCGCGCGCGGTATGGGGCAGGACCTGTTCCTTCCAGGCCGGGTCCTGTTCCGCGAAAAGTTCCGCGCAGGGCATGGAGACCACGCGCGCGGACCTGCCCCGCTTTTCCAGGGTTTCCGCCGCCTGCAGGGCCAGGAGGGTTTCCGATCCGGTGGCGATGAGGATGACTTCCGGCCCGGCCTTGCCTTCGCGCAGAATATAGCCGCCCCTCAGGATGCCGGCCAGAGCGCCTTCGCCGCGCGGCAGAGTGGGCAGGTTCTGGCGGCTCAGGATTAAACAGGAAGGCCCGGCGACTCTGGCAATGGCCGCCTGCCAGGCGGCCGCGGTTTCCACCGCGTCGCAGGGCCGCCAGACGTGAAGGCCTGGGGTGAGGCGGAGCATGGCGAGTTGCTCCACAGGCTGGTGGGTGGGGCCGTCTTCGCCCACCTGGAGGGAATCATGGGACAGGAGCCAGATGACCCGCCGCTTCATGAGGGCCGTCAGGCGGATGGCGGCCTTGGCATAGTCGGCGAAGACAAGAAAGGTTCCGCCATAAGGGATGACCCCCCCGTGCAGGGCGAGGCCGTTCATCACCGCCCCCATGCAGAATTCACGGACGCCGTAAAAAATATGGCGGCCTCCGGGGTTGTCCCGGGTAACGGCCGGGCAGTTTTCCCAACGGGTGCCGACGGAAGCGGTCAGGTCGGCCGCGCCGCCCACAAGCTCCGGCAGGGCCGGGCCGAGGAGATCCAGGATTTTTCTGGAGGAAACGCGGCTGGCTTCCAGGCGGCCTTCCTTCTGCAGGGCGGCCATGTATTCCGCAAGGGGTTTTTCCCAATCCGCGGGCAGATCGCCGTTCAGGACACGGCGGTTGTATTCCGCGGCCAGGCAGGGATAGGCGGCGGCATAGGCCGCGAAGAGATCCTGCCAGCGTTTTTCGGCCCTGGCTCCCCGTTTGCGGGCGTCCCAGGCGGCGCGGATGTCGGCCGGGATCTCGAAAGGAGGAAAATGCCAACCCAGGATTTTGCGGGCCGCCGCGATTTCCGCCGCTCCCAGCGGAGCGCCGTGACAGGAGGAGGAACCGGCCTTGGCGGGAGCCCCCTGACCGATGATCGTGCGGCAGCAGAGCAGGCTCGGCCTGTCCGTCACGCGCCGGGCTTTGGCGATGGCCCGCTTCAGGCCCGCGGCGTCATGGCCGTCCAGGCCGGGGAGGACGTGCCAGCCGTAGGCCGCGAAGCGGGCCGGGGTGTTGTCGGCGAACCAGGGTCTGACCGGGCCGTCGATGGAGGTTTCATTATTGTCCCAGAAAGCGATGAGTTTCCCGAGACCAAGGACGCCGGCCAGGGAAGCGGCCTCGTGGGACAAACCCTCCATGAGGCAGCCGTCGCCCATAAAGACATAGGTGTGGTGGTCCACCAGGGGGAACCCTTCGCGGTTGAACTCCCGGGAGAGGAGGCGCTCGGCCAGGGCCATGCCCACAGCCATTGCCAGTCCCTGCCCCAGGGGGCCGGTGGTCGCCTCCACCCCCGGCGTGAGGCCGTACTCCGGATGTCCCGGCGTTTTTCCGTGCAGTTGGCGGAAATTCCTGATGTCTTCCATGCTCAGGTCGTATCCCGTAAG
>JAISNZ010000012.1 GCA_031275955.1 Desulfovibrio sp.
AACCTGCAATAGAGCAAGGCGTACAACGCCGATGGACTGATGAGGACCGAAAGCGCGTAAACCATCAGGACGCTGCCTCGTAAGGCTGACGCCGTATATATGCGTGCATCCGAACAAAATCCCAAACTCCTTTTTCCTTGACCTCAGGGCGGGGCCATATATGCGCTTTTTGATTTAAGCTCGGATTACAGGATTCATGGCCGTCATATTTGCAGACAGACATAGATTTAAGCCCTGGAGATTGCGGCCCTTTATTTGCTCGCTGCACCTTGACTGGAATTTCTTGCTTTTTGCCTTTTCCTGCCGCATACTGTTTCCGGCGGCTGGGCAAGCCGTGTCAGCCTGTGGAGAGACAGTGAGACCTGGGTATCCGGGACGTGGGTTCGAATCCCACAGGAAACGCGTAATAGGAAGCGGACCAATACGGACAGTAAAACCCCGTAAAAGCAAAGTCCGCGTAGGCCTTGCGGACCTATGCGGACTTATGCGGAAATTGTTCTGGCGGAGAGGGAGGGATTCGAACCCTCGATACAGGTTGTCCCCGTATACTCGCTTAGCAGGCGAGCTCCTTCGGCCGGCTCGGACACCTCTCCGTTTGGTTGGCGTTGCGCTGACGGCTACAGCTACAGCTACACTGACGGCTACAGCTACAGCCGTTTCGCGTTTGGCGGGAAAAGTTGGGTAAGTGCTTTTGTAGAGCAGGGGAGAGGGGATGTCAAGTTCCGCCTGATCTGCACTTTGACGCTTGAGAGTGTCGCTTGACGGCGGGCAAAGACACCTGCGCCAATCTCGCGGGTGTTGCAAAGCAAAGCACCGCCGGAGCATTTTTTCCGAGTAGACAATGTAAATGCGAAAATGCCCCAGACTGAAAAATCCTTCACGGAAAACCCAATGGTTCACATAGCCCTCCGCTCCGGCCCCCGAAGAGCGGACTGTTTTTCCGTTTCCCGCCAAAAACCTGTACGGAGTCTTCATGCCCGCATCCTACCTTACAGCCGTGCAAAAAGAGGATCAGGAAGTCAACCCCCTGTTCCGCTTCTTCGGCGCCCGTCTCGCCCAGGCGAAAAATGGCCAGGCCACCCTCGTTCTGCCTGTCTCCCTCTCCCTCTGCCAGGGAGGAGGACTGCTGGCCGGCGGCATCATGGCTACCATCGCGGATGAAGCCATGGCCCACGCCCTGATGAGCGTTCTTGAGCCGCATCAGAACTGCGTCACAGTGGAGATGAATATCCGCTACCTGCGCGCCGCCCATCCTGAAAACGTCTCCGTCCTGACCGCAACGGCCAGGGTGGTGAAAAAGGGCGCGCACATGGCGGCCATGTCCGCGGATATCCTGGACGACCAGAATCACCTTCTGGCTGTCGCCGGAGCGACCTTTTCCGTCCTGATCCCGCCGCGATAGCGCAGGTTCGCTTTGAAGGAAAGGCTGACGTCTTCCTTTGGGGAAGCTTTGTCACCCAGGGCATTTCAACTTTGAGATTACCCATCAAGTTTTCTTTTAATTACGCCCACCCCGGCAAGTATGCCAACGGGAACCCTCACAAGGGGTTCATGGCATCCTCTGCAAAATTCGGGCGAAGCCCCGATGCGTCAGCGCTTCCCGGCCGGATCTTCCATCCCCTTCCAGCGGGAAAGGAAACGCGCGGCCCCTTCCGGGGTCATATAGCGTTCCAGCATACCGCGGGGAGAATCCACAAGATCCATCAGCAGAAAGGCGTCAAGGGTATTAAACGTGGTATCCAGATGGAAGGCGCCGATTTTTCCACCCAACTTCAAATAATGCTTAAAGAGAATGGGCAGCCCCCTTCCCCCTTCAATATCGCGGACAAGGGCGACAAGGACATTGTATCCCACGGAGTCCGGCAGAGGAATGCCGGTGGAGGCGCGCAGGAGGCGGTCCGGAAGCATGCGGCCCCGGACCATGGAGGAAAGTTCCGTGCTGCCGCATTGTTCCTGCAGATATTCCACAACCGTGCGCAAGGAGGCGGGAGTGTAATCAAGGCTGAGACTGACAGGCCCGAACAGACAGTGGATTTCATCGTGGCGCAGCAGAAATCGGCCGATGCCTTTCCAGAGAAGCATCAACGGGGAGTATTCCCGCTGATAATGGGGATGAATGACGGCCCGGCCCAGTTCCAGGGCATCACTGTATCGCCGGAAAAATTCCTTGTTGATCCGGAAAAGCGAGGCCGTATACAAACCCTCTTCGCCCTTTTCCGCCAAAATTTCCTGAACCTTGCCCAGCCGGTAAGCTCCGGCGAGGCGTTTGTCCTTTTCGTTCCACAAGAGAAGATGGTGGTATTGTTCATCATAGATGTCCAGATCCCGCGACTTGCCCGAGCCTTCTCCCACCAGGCGGAAAGTGAACTCCCGCAGGTAGCCGAGTTCTTCCATGAGCAAGGGGGATTGAGAAGCGCGGACGGTGTAGATGGCGTAGTCGCCTTCGCGCAGAAGCAGACATTCCTGGGGAAGATCGAGGAAGGCCCGCGCCACCTGATCCTGGGCATGGGGTTCCGCCACAGGTTCCATGGGCCGGGGAACCTGGGCAGGCACGGAGGCGGCGCCCAGGGCGTAACAACGCATGCGCATATAGGAAGTGGCGGCTTCGGCGCTGCCCAAAAGCCGGAAGGTGCCGGCCTCAATGGGTCGGCCGACCTTCATGTCCAGGGAACCACCCATGCGTTTCTGCATTTCCCGCGGCAAAAGAAGCGTCCGCAGCATGGGGTGAATCGCGCCCATCAGATTGAAACCAAAACTGTTGCAGCCCTTGAAGAAAACCGGCAACACAGTGGCTCCGTACCGCATGGCGAACCTTGCCGCCGTTAATTGCCAGGGCGGATCCACGATGCCCTTGCCCTTCTGCCAATGGGAAACCGTGCCGGAAGGAAAAAAGAAGACCGCTCCTCCCTGCTGCAAATGGGTCGCCGCCAGACGCAAGGAGGCCATATTCCGGGAGGCGGCCTTGGGGGAGAGAACATCCAGGGGCAGACAGGCCGGCCGCAGGGCGCCAAAAATGCCCAGAGCCATATTGACCAGAAGCTTGAGATCCGGCCGGAGAGGCAGGAGAGCGGCCAGCAAAGCCACCCCGTCCAGACCGCCGAAGGGATGATTGCCGACGATCACCAGAGGACCGTCAGGGGGAATTTTCGAGGCCAGATCCTCTTCCACTGACAGTTGCGCATTGAGGGCCTGCAGGGTGGCGACGGCAAAACCCTGAGCGGTCAGACCCGGCGGGATGGAGCGGAAAATGGCAAGCAGGCGGTTGATTTTCAGAAGGCGGGCAAGGGCATGGGCCAGAAACGGGGGCAAAGAGGAAATGAATTCCGGCGCAAAACGCATGTCCAGCAGGGGGGATTGCGGTCCCGGTTCCATCCAGGCGGCAAGGGAGGCCAGGGCGGCGCCCTTTTCCCCTTCCGCCGCGGCAGGACCGGGAGTGCCGGCGCACAGGTCAGAATCCACGGGGGCGGCATGGTCGGCGGGAGACATGCTTTTCCTCCTTGTTCGGATTCGAAGGCTACCTCGGTACGCCTGGCGCGACACTCAAAAAATATGCGAAAACGTGTCGCTTTTGTATCCTGTCTCAAAAAAAATCACAACCAGCCGCGCCTCCCAGCTGTCTTTTTTCAGCCCAAAATTTCGCCGAGTGTCTGAATGCGGGTTTTAACCTGTTCAAAGCTGGCGGCTTCCTGGTCAATCTCGATTATGATATTGCGAATCCCGGCTTTTTCCAACTGCGGCAGGTAGATGGGGTAATCCCACTCTTCAGGGTCGCAGAACTTCATCATGCAGATAATCACAGCATCCGCTCCATATTTCCTGGCGGTGTCCACAAGCATCCGGCCGCGCGGCTTCAGGGGATCCACGGCAAGGCTGCAACCATCAAAGTCCTGCCACTGCCTGGCCAGCCGGGTCAGGGGATCCGGGCCATCCGGCACATCAGTGCGGAACTGGCGGGATTCCTGGGCCAGATCATCGGCGGCAACGGCAAAGCCGTTCTGCTCGAGAATTTCAAGCAGGGAGTCGGGTTCGGCCATGATGCCGGTAAGCACGACCTTCCTGCCGTTCCAAGGCTTGGCTGGCTGCTTGTTGATTTCCGCAATCAGCTCCCTGACCAGGGCTGAGTGCCGCGACTTTTCCATGAAGAAGCGCGCCTTGATCACGGCATGACGCTTCACCGGGTTGATGACCTGCGGATAGGCGCAGGCCAGATCGCAAAACTCGCGCATGATCCGGCGGTTTTCATTGTAAACATTGATGCTGTTTTCCAGGGCGGCACCGCTGATGGTCACGCCCAGCATGGCTTCCAGACGCTTTTTGAGCAGCGTGTATTCTTCCGCCAGAAAGGGAACGGCAGCGGCAATTTTTCTGTTCTGCGGCTGGGTGAAAACCACGGAAGGCGCCTTGCCTTTCCACTTCTGGCTCATACATTTCAGGGTGTCGCAGGGCACGGAGAAGACCACGCCGTCCAGCATATCGTACGCGCCTTCCAGTTCCAGTTCCATGACAGACTGCATGATGGAGCAGGTGAAGGGCGGAAGATGCGCGCGGGCCCTGGAGATGGTCTTCCGGCCACCCCACATGCCCACGGGCAGATAGCCGGCGGCATGGACCATTTCTTCAGGGGAGTAAACAGGCATAATGCCCACAGCGCCCTTGCCCGTGGCTTCCCTGTGCTTCTCCACGGCCTTTCCGGGATCTGCGGATACAGCTTGCAGCGCGCTTATGATTTCATCTATGCGGCTCATGGCTATGCTCCTTTACCTATCCATCATTTCCACCAACGATTGCACGCGGGTGTCGAACTGGGCCGGGGCAAAATTGCGCGGATCGGTCTGGTCGCCGTCAAAAGCCACATAGGGCACCTTCAGCTTCTTGCGCACGAGTTCGGCCGTGTCATAGTTCAAAAGGGACATAAGCTTGCAGCTTCTGTTCATGTGGGCCAGGAGGCCGTCACATTTGCCGCTTCTGACCACTTCGGTCAATACTTCGGCCCGGTATTCCAGGCAACAGTTGATGTATACCCTGGTGTATGCCTCGCCCATGGACTTGAGATCGCCGGGCGTATAGCGCAGGCTCCACATGCCGGGATAGGCGGAACCGGTCATCAGGGAGCCCATGTTCCTGAGCGACTTGAAGGTATGCCCAAGATAGGTCCAAACAGCAATGCCTTCCCAGGTGACGCGGCTTTTTTCGTTGTCGCCGAAGGCGTATTTGCCGTTTTTCAGGTTTTCTTCCAGTTCATCGGCAAACTTCCTGAAGGTAATTTCCGCATAGTCTCTGGATCTGGCTGTAACAATCAGCGCCATGAAGTTGAACAGGTCAAAACCGTTCAAGGGCGAGGGCTTGTGCGCCAGCATGGAGGCCACGCGGTCCCACTGTTCCACGGAACGCTGGGTCTGCTTCTGGGCTTCCAGGAATTTTTCCTCGTCAAAGGGACGGCCGCAAATTTTTTCCAACCGCTTTTTGGCGTACTCAAACTGCGCGGCCAGGTATTCCTTGGCATATTCGGGAACAGGCATGGTATGGTTAAAGGGCACGTCGATGATAATACAGGGAATATTCAGTTCGGCGGCCAGGTTTTCATACCATTTGAGCAGTGTATTGCAGATATTGTTGCAGGTAATGACCAGATCCGGCAGCGGAGGCGTGGCCGCCGGGAAGTCCTGAAGAGCTTCCGGCCTTTCCCCGGTCATAGCCTGGCGCTTCAACAGTTCCATATAGCCCATATTCACACGGCCGTAGGAACAGGTATCTCTGTTATAGCCTTTCTGATCCGCTATTTCGAGGAGGGGCAGGGAGCCCTTGCGCGCGCCGATGGCGGCGGAGTGGTTTTCCGGGTACACCATGGCAATATCCATGGCCACGCAGAGCTCCGGCGGCGCGACAGAGGCGGACCAACAGACCAGACCGCCGTTCTTTTTGACCTCAGTGGCTTCGTCCTCAAGCCTGGCTGAAAAGTGCGCCAGCAGTTCCCTGGCGCTCATGTCTTCCGTACTCATTGTATTCCCTCGACTTTTTCAGGTCTTCAAAGGCGATCAGGGCCGCGCCCAGAGCTCCAGTCAATTGCGGAGCCGGGGCAACTGTAATCCTGCAGCCCAGTTCCTTTTCAATGGCATCCACAACACCGGCGTTACGCGCAACGCCGCCGCACATGACCACATCGTCCTTCACATCCGCGCGGTAGGCCAGGGCGCAAGACTTGCTGGCCACGGACCGGTGTACGCCGGCAATAATGTCGTCCTTGAGCGCTCCCATGGAAAGCAGAGAAATAACTTCCGATTCGGCAAACACCGCGCAGGTGCTGCTGACGCGGGCTGGATTCTCAGACTTGAAATGATGCGCGCCCATTTCATTCAATTCCACTTCCAGCACGCGGGACATGACTTCCAGAAAACGGCCCGTTCCAGCGGCGCACTTGTCGTTCATGAAGAACTTTTCAATATTGCCGTCCTCATCAAGGGAGATGGCCTTGGCATCCTGCCCACCGATGTCGATGATGGTCCTGGCGCTGGGACAAACAAAAAAAATCCCCTTGCCATGGCAGGTAATTTCACTGATCTGCCTGTCGGCTTCCTGGACGGAAAAACGCCCGTAGCCAGTCGCAATAACTCGGTCCATGTCCTCCCGGCTCAGGCCGGAAAGGGCGAAGACCTCTTCCAGAACCCTGCCCGGGCCGGAGGTGCCGGTGCCGGACTGCACAGCGGCAGCGGCAACGGTTTTTTGTCCGTCTTCCAGGATGACCGCCTTGCTTGATGCTGATCCGATATCTATTCCGAGCGTATACATGGATTACCCCTTATTTCACATTACGTCGCGCTAAAGCAAAAGGATGCGTCTTTTACCGCTTTATGGGCGCTACAGTCTGCACGAACTCGAACAAAATCCCCTGAGAATGTCTGGGGCGCAGGAAATTGACCACGATGTCGTCCGTGCCCTGCACAGCTTTCTTTTCCAGCATCTGCAGTCCCCTGGCTTCCATCTCCTCCCGGACGGCTTCCACGTCATCCACTTCAAAGGCTATATGGGCAATGCCGCCCTTGCCGTTGTTGTAGTCCGCCAGAACGCCGCCCCTGGGAATGATAAACTCAATGGGGCTTTCCTGTGGGCCGTGCCTGGTGAAAATCAGGTCCGCGTTATATGCTTCCACAAATCCGCAGTAATCAACCTCAAGGCCCAGAAGGTCCATGACTGCCCGGACGCTTTCCCTGTCGGGAAGGACGACGCCCACGTGGTGGATTCTCATCGGCTTCATTGATACGCTCCTGGCAAAAACTTCTTCCGGACCGAGGCTGGAGAGGGGAAGCGCTGTCGCGGTCCTGCCTATTCCGAAGCATATATCGTGCCGGAGATCATTTTTATTTTTAAAACAAATATTATCAATATGTTATATTAAGAATATTATTTTCCGCAATCGTCTGTCCGTCCATATCCGGTGATAATTATCAGCGCAGCGCAACAGGGAAAGAGCGGATCCGCCAGGGGGAAGTGCCAGGCAACTTTCTACTAGTATAGTGATATTTAAAGATATATTGTGAAATACTCTGGTCTATATTTTTCTCCGTCCTCCGTTGTGGTGATTTATAGAACCGAATGTGAAACGAATCACCATGCGGCCTGTTGTTTCAAAATTTTCGCCCCTTGTCCGGTCTTGTTCCGGCCGCCCTGGGCGGATGCCCCTTTACTTTAGCCGCGCTTGGCCTATTATTTCCCCTGCCAGCAAGCGCCCGCTCCGGGCGCGCGGTTTCGCGGCCCGCCATCGCCGCTGTCGGGGCTGTTTCCGGCCCGTCTCTTTTCCCGAGGAGTTCCGCATGCGCACCCCTTCTTTCGCAGCCGTCCCCATCTTGCTCGCCTCTTTTTTTCTCTCGGCCCTCTCCACCCTGGCCGCCGCTCCGGTCGATTTCCGGGATCTGGTCAAACGCGCCGGCCCGGCTGTGGTCAATATCAATACGGAACGCACGGAACAGATCCGCAGGGGAATGCCCCCCGGCTTTGACATGTTCCGGGGGATCCCCGATATGGAACGCTTCTTTGACCAGTTCGAGGACTTCCCGGGCATCCCGCGCTCCCGGAAAAGCGCCTCCCTTGGCTCCGGGTTCATCATCTCGGCGGACGGCTATATCGTCACCAACAACCACGTCATTGAGGAGGCGGACGCCATCCGGGTCAGCATGGGGCGCGTCGGCAAGGAAGACACCTATGAAGCCAGGCTCATCGGCGCCGATCCCATGACGGATCTGGCCCTGATCAAAATTGAGGCTTCGGGTCTGCCTTTTCTGGTCTTCGGCGATTCCGACGCCCTGGAGGTGGGGGAATGGGTCGTCGCCATCGGCAGTCCCCTCGGCCTGGACCATACCGTGACCGCCGGGATCATCTCCGCCAAGGGGCGCAGCATCCAGTCCGGACCGTACGACGACTTTCTCCAGACCGACGCTTCCATCAACCAGGGCAACAGCGGCGGTCCCCTGATCAACATGGACGGCCAGGTGGTGGGCATCAACACCGCCATTGCCCATCGCGCCCAGGGCATCGGTTTTGCCATTCCCTCCAGCATGGCCCAGGAGATCATCGCCACCTTGCGCGAGCACCGCAAGGTGAGCCGCGGCTGGCTCGGCGTGACCATTCAGAATGTGGACGAGGCCACGGCCAAGGCCCTTGGCCTGGACAAGGCCGCCGGAGCCCTGGTGAACAGCGTTCTGGAAGGGCAGCCGGCCGAAAAGGCCGGCATCCAGAGCGGCGATGTCATCCTGGCAATCAACGGCCGGGAAATTGAAGACACGGAACATCTCCTGCGCGTTGTGGCCCAACTTGCCCCCGGCAGCCGGGCCGCCCTGATCCTCTGGCGTGAGGGCCAGAGGCAGACCGTCAGCCTGACCGTGGAGGAACGCGGCGCCGCGCAGGCTTCCGGCAGCTCCAACGGGGATCCGGAAGCCGCCTCCGGCAAACTGGGTCTTTCCCTGCGCCCTGTGACCCAGGACGATGCGCGCCGCCACAACCTGAAGGCCGTGGCCGGGCTTCTGGTCACCGCCCTGGAAGAGAAGGGTCTGGCCGCCCGGGCCGGCATCCAGGCCGGCGACATTATCCTGGCCGTAAACAATATCCGCGTGAACACCGTTGCGGATTTCCGCAAACAGGTGGATGCCGGGGCAAAGCAACGCGGGGCCCTGCTCCTGCACATTTCCCGCCGGGGGCAAATCTTCTTCAAGGCCATTACCGTCAAGGAGTAAGCATGCCTCCGGACGCATTTTGCCCCTCCCGCGCCGGAAATGGCCCTGCCCGGCAGCTTGCCGCGCCGGAATCCGGGAGATTCCGGCGCGGACCCACGCGGCAAAAGCGCGCTCCCGCGGCTTTGCCGCGCGCCGCGGATAGGAAAAAGACGGCCTGGAGAGTCCTCCTCCGAACCTGAGGAGGTTTCCGGATCCCCTATGCCCGTCTTTCGGCTGTCCCGCGAAACGCTGGATTTTCCCGATCCGTCCCTGGCCGATGCGGACGGCCTTCTGGCTGTCGGCGGAGACCTCTCCCCGCACCGCCTACTGCGGGCCTATGCCTTGGGAATCTTTCCCTGGTATCCCGAAGGCTCTCCCATTTTGTGGTGGTCGCCGGATCCCCGTTGCGTCCTCCCGCCGGAGGAACTGCATGTCCCGCGATCTCTGAAGCGGACGCTGCGGCAGGGGCGGTTCTCCTTCAGCCTGGATGCCGCCTTTGGCGATGTGGTCGTAAACTGCGCCTCCGCCCATGAAAAAGGCGGCACCTGGCTGGTGCCGGAGATGATTGCGGCCTATGCGCGCCTGCACCGCCTCGGCCTTGCCCATTCCGCGGAGGCGTGGCATGAGGGGGAACTGGCGGGCGGCGTCTACGGATTGGCCCTGGGGCGGATCTTTTTCGGAGAATCCATGTTTTTCCGCCGACCGGACGCCTCCAAGGCGGCCCTCGTCTATTTGATCCGCCAACTGGCCGGGGCGGGTTTCGTCCTTGTCGACTGCCAGCAGGAAACCGCCAATCTGCTCCGCTTCGGGGCGCGGGGCATTCCGCGCGAAGTTTTTCTGGGCCGCCTGCGCGGGGCTCTTTCTCCGGCCGCTCCGCGCGGAAGCTGGCGCAAGGGAATCCCGCGAAGGGAGGAAGGTTCATGCGGAGAATAGAAACGGTCTCCCGGCGGGACCAGAAACTGCCGCCCCCGCTGGTGCGCTCCAAGGCTCCCTTTGTCCTGGAAACCGGCTATACCCCCAGGGGCGATCAGCCGGAGGCCATTGATCAACTGGTTTCCGGCCTGGAACAGGGGATACGCCATCAGATCCTCCTGGGGGTGACGGGCTCCGGAAAAACCTTCACCATGGCCCAGACCATCGCCAGGACAGGGCGCCCGGCCCTGATCCTGGCCCCCAACAAAACCCTGGCCGCCCAGCTCTACAACGAGTTCCGGACCCTTTTCCCCCGCAACGCCGTGGAATATTTCGTCAGCTATTATGACTACTACCAGCCGGAGGCCTATGTCCCCGCCTCGGACACCTATATTGAAAAGGATTCCTCCATCAACGACAATATCGACAAGCTCCGCCATGCCGCCACCCATGCCCTGCTCACCCGCCGGGACGTCATCATAGTCGCCTCTGTTTCCTGCATTTACGGCCTGGGATCGCCGGAATATTACTCCCGCCTGATTATTCCCCTGGAGACAGGCCGTCCCCTGTCCATGGAAAACGTCATTTCCCGTCTGGTGGATATCCAATATACCCGCAACGACTATGATTTTCACAGGGCCACCTTCAGGGTGCGCGGAGACGTGCTGGAGGTCATCCCCTCCTATGAGCACGAACGCGCGCTCCGCCTGGAATTTTTCGGCGATGAGTTGGAGAGCCTCTCCGAAGTGGATCCCCTGACCGGGGAAACCCTCGGCCGCCTGGGCAAAACGATTATCTATCCGGCCAGCCACTATGTCTCCGACCGGGACAATCTCAGCCGCGCCATCGCGGATGTCCGGGGCGAGCTTCAAGAAACCCTGGCCGGACTTCTGCGGAAAAACCGCCTTCTGGAAGCGCAGCGCCTGGAACAGCGCACGCTGCTGGATTTGGAAATGATGGAGGAAATGGGCTACTGCAGCGGCATCGAAAATTATTCCCGCCACCTGGACGGCCGTCCGGCTGGTTCTCCCCCCTCCTGCCTCCTGGACTACTTTCCCGATGATTTTTTGCTCTTCGTGGACGAATCCCATATTACCATTCCCCAGGTGGCGGCCATGTTCAAGGGAGATCGCTCCCGCAAGAACACTCTGGTGGAGTACGGCTTCCGTCTGCCCTCGGCCCTGGACAACCGTCCCCTGAGTTTTGAAGAGTTTCTGGAGCGCATCGGGCAGAGCCTTTACGTCTCCGCGACCCCAGGCCCCTGGGAACGGGAACGCTCCCAGGGCGTGGTGGTCGAGCAGATCATCCGGCCCACGGGCCTTGTGGACCCCCGGGTGGAGGTGCGTCCCACCAGGGGACAGATGGATGACCTCCTGGGAGAATGCAACCTCCGGGTCAAACGCCAGGAGCGCGTCCTGGTCACCACCCTGACCAAGCGCATGGCCGAGGACCTGACAGAATACCTGAACGCCATGGGCGTCACTGCCCGCTACCTGCACTCGGATATCGACACCCTGGAGCGCATGAACATCCTCCACAGCCTGCGCAAAGGGGAATTCGACGTCCTGGTGGGCATCAACCTTTTGCGCGAGGGCCTGGACATTCCGGAGGTTTCCCTTGTGGCCATTCTGGACGCCGACCGCGAAGGATTTCTGCGATCCGCCGGTGCCCTCATCCAGACCTTCGGGCGCGCCGCCCGGAACGTACACGGGCAGGTCATCCTCTACGCCGACGAGGTGACGCCCTCCATGCGCGCCGCCATGGAGGAAACCGACCGCCGACGCGCCCGGCAGACCGACTACAACACGGCCCACCGGATTACTCCGGTCAGTATCGCCAAGGAAGTGAACACCCCCTTCGACTCCCTCTTCGCCTCCCCCGCCGCGAACCTCCCCCGCGGATCTTACGCCTTCGCGGCGGAACCTGTTCCCCTTGCCCTCCCCGCTTCTCCCCGCCTCCTCGCCAAGGAGATCAGAACCCTGGAGCGCGAAATGCGGGAAGCGGCCCGCGAGCTGGCCTTTGAGCGGGCCGCCGCTTTGCGCGACCGGATCCAGGCCCTGCGCGCCCATCTGCTTGTGGCCGAATCCGGAGAAGAACCCGTGGGAAGGAGGATCTGACCATGCCCGACCCGTCTCTCCCCCCGCAGGAAGCCAGGGATCGCGCCGAAGAACTGGCGCGTCTTCTGGATTACCACTGCTGGCGCTACCATGTCCTGGACGATCCGGAAATCGCCGATGCCGAATATGACGCCCTGTTCCGGGAACTCCTGCTTCTGGAAGAACGCCATCCCCTTCTGCGCGGTCCGGATTCGCCCACCTCGCGCGTGGGCGGGGCGGTTCTGGACAGCCTGCCCTCCAGGGCGCACAGCCTGCGCATGTACAGCCTGGACAACGTCTTTTCCCTGGATGAATGGCGCGATTTCGTGCGGCGACTGCGGCGTTTCCTCCCCGATCTCCCCCCGTCCGATCTGGCCTTTTGGGTGGAACCCAAGATGGACGGCCTGGCCATGGAGCTGATCTATGAAAAGGGCCTGCTGACCGCCGCCCTGACCCGGGGCGACGGCGAAAGGGGCGAGTTGGTGACGGAGAACATGCGCACTGTCCGCAACGTGCCTCTGCGCCTGAATCCCGTCTCCGCCGGTCCGGATTCCTCCCCCGGCCCGCCGGATCTGCTTGAGGTGAGGGGGGAGGTGGTGATGACGAAAAAGGATTTCGCCCTCCTCAACGAGCGGCGGCAAGCGGCGGGGCTGCAACCCTTCGCCAACGCCCGCAACGCCTCCGCCGGATCGGTGCGCCAGTTGGATTCCCGGATCGCGGCGGCCCGGCCTTTGCGCTTCCTCGCCTATGGCCTGGGACGGGTGGAGGGAAGGGGCGGCCGGCCCTGGGCCACCCAGGAGGAAACCATGCTGGGGGTGCGGGATCTGGGCTTTTCCCTCACGCCCGGGGCCTCGCTCTGTCCCTCGGCGGACAGTGTGGAAGCCTGGTACGCGGAGTTGGCCGAGCGGCGCGCAACATACGCCTTTGAACTGGACGGAGGAGTGGCCAAGGTCAATTCCCTGGCCCTTCAGGCCCAACTGGGCCATACCGCCCGCGCCCCGCGTTTCGCCATCGCTTTCAAATTTGAGGCCATGCAGGCCAGGACAAGGCTTCTGGACATCCTCCTCCAGGTGGGCCGCACCGGAGCGATTACCCCGGTGGCGCGGCTGGAGCCTGTGAACGTAGGCGGAGTGAACGTGACCCGGGCCACCTTGCATAACGAGGACGAAATCAGGGCCAAGGACATCCGCCTGGGGGATCTGGTCCTTGTCCGGCGGGCCGGGGACGTCATCCCGGAGGTGGTGGGGCCGGTGGAGGAAGCGCGGACCGGCGAAGAACGGGATTTCCGCTTCCCCGCCGTCTGTCCGGAATGCGGCGGCCGGATTCACCGACGTCCGGATGAGGCCGTCTGGCGCTGCGCCAACCGGCTCTGCCCCGCGGTGCGGCGCGAGGCCGTCAAACATTTTGTCTCCAAGGCCGGTCTGGATATTCAGGGCTTGGGAGGCAAGCGGATTGAGCAGCTGATGGATGAAAATCTGGTGCGGACCCCGGCCGATCTCTTCCGTCTCCGGCAGGAGGATCTCCTGCCCCTGGAAGGGATGGGGGAAAAGCTGGCCTCCAAGCTTCTCGCGGCCATTGCCGAAGCCGGCGGATCGGCCTCCCTGGCCCGCCTCCTCGCCGCCTTGGGCGTCCGCCACGTGGGCGGACAGACCGCCAGGATTCTGGCCCGGACCTTCGGCTCCTTGGACGCCCTGGCCGGGGCTTCGGAGGAAGCCCTCTGCCGCCTGCCGGATGTGGGCGCCGAAGTGGCGGGGGCCATAAGGGATTTCTTCGCCGAGGAGGGCAACCAGGAACTTCTGCGCGATCTCCGCGGCCTGGGCGTCTGGCCCGCGGAGGCCGGAAGGAGCGGGGCGGGATCCCCCGGAATGCGGGCCGGGGAACAGCTTTCCCTTTTGGACCCGCCCGGCGCGCCCGCCGGGGAGAAAACCCCGGCGGGTCCCCTGGCGGGGCTGACCATCCTTTTTACCGGAACCCTGTCCAACCTGACCCGCGGGGAGGCCGAACGGCTGGCGGAGAAAGCCGGGGCGGAAGTGGCCTCCGGCGTTTCACGCAGGCTGGATCTCCTGGTGGCGGGGGAGGATCCGGGGTCCAAACTGGAAAAAGCCCGCAAGCTCGGCCTGCGCATCCTGAGCGAGGCGGAATTTCTGGCCCTCCTGCCCCGGGAAGGCGGCAGCGCTTAGCTGGTCTCGTCATCAAATCATAACAGATCAACGCTCCGGGGCATGGTGTACAATCTTCGCCGGGCATGGTATCTGATTCGGGACCCTTGGACCGACATGCACGGCACGCCAGCACTCCCCCCTTCCCGCCCTGAACCCGACCTGCCGCCGCCAGTGGATCGGTATCTGGAATTTCTCCTCATCCAGCGCGGCCTTTCGGAAAACACCCTCAGCGCCTATGCCGCGGATCTCCAGGATTTCGCCCGCTTTCTTGCCGCGCATTCTCTTCCTCTTGCGGAGATCAACGAACAAAACCTTTTTCTGTACATAGTTTTTGTCCGCCGCCGGGGGCTTGGGGGCAGGAGCCTGTCCCGGCATCTTTCCACCCTGCGCGGCTTTTTCACCTTCGCCCGGGAGGAGGGAATCCTGACGGAAGACCCGGCCCGTTTTCTGGAAAATCCCAAACTGATCCGGCGCCTGCCGGAAGTTCTGAACCGCGGGGAAATGGACGCCCTCCTGGCCGCGCCGGACCTGTCCGGCAAACTGGGCTTCCGCGACAGGACCATGCTGGAACTGCTCTACGCCTCCGGCCTGCGCGTCTCCGAACTGTGCGGCCTCAAGGTTCTGGACTTTGACCCTCAGACCAATCTGCTGCGGGTCTTCGGCAAGGGAGCCAGGGAACGCCTGGCTCCCGTCCACTCCACAGCGGCCCGTTTTCTTCAGGAATATATCGGCCACTGGCGCCCCCTCTTCGCGCCAAAAGGGGCGACGCTTTTCCTCAATCGATCCGGCAACCCCCTCTCCAGGGTGGGAGTCTGGAAGCTGGTGCAGCGCTACGCCCTCCAGGCTGGCATCAGCGTCAGCATTTCTCCGCATACCTTTCGCCACTCCTTCGCCACCCACCTGCTGGAAGGCGGCGCGGACCTGCGTTCCGTCCAGATGCTTCTGGGACACGCGGATATCGCGGCCACGGAAATTTACACCCATGTCCAGCAGGAACAGATCCTGGCCGTACACCGCAAATTCCACCCCCGTTCCCGCCCGGAGGATGAGATGGTGTCGTCGCTAAATCATAACATGCTGAAATAAATAAAAAAACAGGGTGATTTCACCTTTTAAAAATCGACAGAGATTTAAGGAAGTTATCATCTTGAGACGACGGCATCCAGACAGTCCGCGCGGAACGGCAACATCGCCCCGGCTCGAATCCGGGGAGGCCGGAGACCCCCTTGACAGAACCGCCCCGCCCCGCAACCGTGATCACCAGCCACATGAACGCCGACTACGACGCCCTGGCCTCCATGGTCGCGGCCTCCAAGCTCTATCCCGGAGCAGTCCTCCTCTGCCCCGGCGTCCAGGACAGAATCCCCGGCCACGAATTCACCGAGACCCTGATCCAGCGCTTCCCCTTCGTTACGTCCAGGGAATGCGACCTCTCAGAGGTCCGGCTCCTGGTTATCGTGGACACCCACCAAAGACACCGCCTCACGCACCTGGAAGACCTTCCGGACAGGCCGGGCCTGACCATCCACATCTATGATCATCACCCGGACTCAGAGCAGGATCTGGCCGCCCGAAAAAGGGTCATCCGCCTCTGGGGCGCCACCACCAGCATCCTGGCCCACCGGATCCGGAAAAGAAAAATCCCCCTTTCCCCAGACGAGGCCACCCTGCTCGGACTCGGCATCTATGAAGACACCGGGGCCTTCACCTTCACCTCCACCACCAGCCATGACCTTTCGGCCGCCGCCTTTCTCCGCGCCTCGGGCATGGATCTGGAGGTCATCGCCGCCCATGTCCACACCGATCTGAACCGCGAGCAGATCCGCATCCTCAACGCCCTGATCAGCAACGCGGAAACCCGCCTGATCCAAGGTATTCCCGTAACCGTCACGGAAATCGTCCTGGAGGACTTCATCGGCGATTTCGCCGCCCTGGTGCAGAAACTTCTGGAGATGGAAAACCTGAAGGTTCTCTTTGCCCTTGCCGCCATGGGTTCCAGCGTACACATGATCGCCCGCAGCAGGATTCCCGATTTCGATGTGGGGCAGATCTGCGCCTCCTTCGGCGGCGGCGGGCACAGCTTCGCCGCCGCCGCCAGCATCAAGAATTCCCCTCCGGCGGAAATCAAGGCCGAACTGCTGACCTTGCTCGTTTCCAGCGTGACCCCCCAGATGCTCGTCAGGCGGCACATGACCTCGCCGGCCATCACCATCGCCGAAGACGCCTCCATCCGGCAGGCCGAAAAGGTCATGAACCGCTTCGGCCTCAAGGCCCTGCCCATTCTCGACCCCGGCACGGGCGCCTGCGTCGGCATCCTGGAACAGCACACCGCGGCCAGGGCCAATACCCACAATCTCGGCGACCAGCCCGTCAGGGAATACATGCAGCGCGGCATCCACACCCTGGCTCCGGATTCCGCCCTTGCCGAGGCCATGGAGATCATCCTCAGACTCCGCCAGCGCCTTGTTCCTGTCCTGGAAAACGGCACGGTTTCAGGCGTTCTCACCCGCACCGACATCCTGCGCCTCCTGGTGGACGACAGCCTGCACATACCCGAAGCCACCCCCCTGACGCGGGAACACCGGGAACGCAATGTGGCCGGTCTTGTCCGCAGCCATCTCCCCCCGGACCGCGTCGCCCTGTTGGAAGGCGCCGGCCGTCTCGGCGACGCGCTGGGCATGGCCGTCTTCGCCGTGGGCGGCTTTGTCCGCGATCTCCTCCTGCGCCGCACCAATCTGGATATCGACCTCAGCGTCGAGGGCGACGGCATCCGCTTTGCCCATGCCCTGGCGGAAACCCTGGGCGGCCGCGTCCGCTCCCACCACAAATTCAAAACCGCCATCGTCTTTTACCTCAACGAGGAAGGGCAGCGCTGCCGTCTGGACATCGCCACCGCCCGGCTCGAATACTATGAATCCCCCGCCGCCCTGCCCACAGTGGAACTGGCCTCGATCAAAATGGACCTCTACCGCCGCGACTTTACCATCAACGCCCTGGCCATCCATCTCAACGAAAAACGCTTCGGCACCCTCATCGATCCTTTCAACGGCCAGCGCGACCTCAAGGAAAAAACCCTCAACGTCATCCACTCCCTGAGCTTCATTGAGGACCCCACCCGAATCCTGCGCGCCGTGCGCTTTGAACTGCGCTTCCACTTCCGGATCAGCGCCCAGGCGGAACGCCTGATCAAAAACGCCCTTTCCCTGAACATGATCGACAAACTCTCCAGGGCGCGCCTTTTCAACGAAATCGTCCATGTCTTCTCCGAACGCGAGGCCCCCGCCTGCATTCGCCGCCTGGAAAACTGGAAGCTCCTGCAGATGATCCACCCCCTGCTCAAACTCACTCCCGCCAAGGATATTCTCATCGCCAACATTGAAGAGGCCCTGGCCTGGTACAGGCTTCTGTACAAGACCCCCCAGCCCCGCTACTGGATCATCTACCTCCTGGCCCTATGCGCCGACGCCAAATACTCCGAAGTCTCCGCCGTCCTCCAGCGCTTCGGCATCCCGGACCGGGCCAGGACAAGATTCCTCTCCCTGCGCGAAGCCGCCCGCGCGGCCTCCCTCCGGCTTTCCTCCTTGCGCGCGGACAACCGCCCTCCCCTGAGCGTCCTCTACGACACCCTGCGCAGCCTGGACGTTGAAGCCCTCATCTACCTCATGGCCCGTCACGAACAGGAACAGGACATCAGACGCGACATCTCCCTCTTCCTTACCAAGCTCAAGGACATCAAAGCCGACATCTCCGGCGAGGACCTCCAGGCCCTGCATTTTTCGCCGGGACCCGAATTCGGCGATGTCCTGACCCGCGTCCTGCACGCCAAGATTGATCGCCTGGTCAGCAGCCATGATGAACAGATCGCCCTGGCCGCCAAACTCCTCCGCCAACTGGGCAAGACTCCCTCTCCCCCCGGTGAGGCGGCGCCGGGCGGGACTTAGGGAAATGCTGATTTATTCCCTTTGAGGGGGCTTTGCCCCCTCAGGAACCGTTCACGAAGGAAAGGAACAAGAAATGGAGAAAAACCTCTCCGCTCCGGCGGTCTCCGCCCGCGGCTGCATCCATATTGAAGGCGCCCGCCAGCATAACCTCAAGAACCTGACCCTGGATATCCCCCGCGAGGAGCTGGTGGTGATCTGCGGCCCCTCCGGCTCCGGCAAATCCACCCTGGCCTTTGACCTCATTTACGCCGAAGGCCAGCGCCGCTATGTGGAGTCCCTCTCGGCCTACGCCCGCCAGTTCCTCCCCCAGATGGACAAGCCGGATGTGGAAAAAATCGAGGGACTCTCCCCGGCCATCTCCCTGGAGCAGCAGACCGCCACCCGCAATCCCCGCTCCACCGTCGGCACGGTCACCGAGATCCACGACTTCCTGCGCATCTTCTTCGCCCGCCTGGGCCGGATGCGCTGCCCGCAGTGCGGCCGGCCCATCGAATCCCGCTCCACGGACGAAATCATCGCCGACATCCTGTCCCGGGGGGAGGGCAGGCGCTGTCTCCTCCTCGCCCCCCTGGCCGTCCTGCAGAAAGGAACCCATCAGGATCGCTTCAAGAAACTGAAGGCCGAGGGGTTTGTCCGGGTGCGGGTCAACGGCGAAATCCATACTCTGGACGATCCTCCGATCCTGGATAAAAAAAAGAAGCATACTCTGGAACTGGTGGTGGATCGCCTGATCCTGCGCGAGGGCATCCGCGCCCGTCTGGCCGATTCCGTGGAACTGGCCCTTCGCCGCGGCGGCGGAAGCCTCATTCTCCTCCTGCCCTCCGGCGAGGAGGGGCGGCCGGATACGGAGATCATCCTGAGCACCCTTTCGGCCTGCCCCCTGTGCAAGATCAGCCTGCCACCCCTGTCTCCCCAGCTTTTTTCCTTCAACAGCCCCCAGGGGGCCTGCCAGCGCTGCCTGGGCCTGGGCAGCGTGGAATATTTTGAACCCGCCCTCATCGCCCCCAACAAGGGCCTTTCCCTGAACGGCGGCGGCCTGCTGCCCTGGAAAAACGCCAAGCTGCTGAGCCGCTTCCGGTCCGATCTGGAAGCCCTGGGCGGACGGTTCGGCTTTACTCTGGACACCCCCCTGTCCGCCTTCGCCGCAGAGGCCCTGGCCGCCCTTTTCCATGGCGAGGAGGCCCCCGGCGTCCCCCGGATGGAGGGGGAAAGCTCTTTGCGCCGCAACTGGCTGGGCGGTTCGGTGGAGATGCGCAAAAACCGCCCCGGGGCGGACGCCTCCTGCTGGCCCGGCGTCGTCCCCCTGCTGGAGAAAGGCATGCGCTACGGCAACGCCTGGCGCGACGAGCTTTCCCGTTACCGCCAGACCATGCCCTGCCCGCAGTGCCGCGGCGCCCGCCTGAACGACACGGCCCAGGCCGTCACGGTGGATGATCTGACCATTGTGGAATTCTGCCGCCTGCCCATTGATCGCGTCCTGGACTGGGTGGCCGCGCGCCGCTTCACCGGCCGCCACGCCCCGGTGGCTGAACCCCTGCTCAAAGAATTGACCCACCGGCTGCGCTTCATGGTCAGCGTGGGGCTGGAATACCTCTCTCTGGGGAGGAACATGGCCACCCTTTCCGGGGGCGAGGCCCAGCGCATCCGTCTGGCCTCCCAGCTCGGCTCCGGCCTGGTGGGGGTCACCTATGTCCTGGACGAGCCCTCCATCGGCCTGCACCCGCGCGACAACGCCCGCCTCCTCGGCACCCTGCGCGACCTCCAGCAACGGGGCAACACCGTCCTGGTGGTGGAACACGACGAGGCCGCCATCCGCGCGGCGGACACGGTTCTGGAACTGGGACCGGGATCAGGGGAACGCGGCGGGGAGTTGATCTTTCAGGGCCGGGTGCCGGAACTGCTGGCCTCTTCCGACTCCCTGACGGCCAAATACCTGCTCGGCGACCTGACCGTGCCCCGGCCGGCCTTCCGCCGCCGGGGCACGGGAGAGATCCTGCTCCGCAACGTCAGCACCAACAACCTGCGCGGAGTGGACTGCCGCATCCCTCTGGGCGCCATGACCTGCGTCACCGGGGTTTCCGGCTCCGGCAAAAGTTCCCTGGTGGTGGATTCCCTGTTCAAGCATCTGGCCCTCGCCCGGGGACTCAAGGTGGAAAGCCCCGGCGTCATCGGCGGCCTGGAGGGCGCCGAGGCCATTGAGCATGTCACCGCCATTGACCAGACCCCCATCGGCCGGACCCCCCGTTCCAATCCCGCCACCTATACCAAGGTTTTCGACGAGATCCGGAACATCTTCGCCCAGACCCCGGACGCCAAAAAGCGCGGCTACGCCCCCGGCCGTTTCAGCTTCAACGTCCCCGGAGGCCGTTGCGAAGCCTGCAACGGCGACGGCCAGATCCGCGTGGAGATGCACTTTCTGCCCGATGTCTTTGTTCAGTGCGATGTCTGCAAGGGGCGGCGCTATACCCGGGAAACCCTGGAAGTGCGCTACAAGGATCTGAATATCGCCGATGTCCTGGATCTCACCGTGCATCAGGCCCTGAGCTTTTTCGAACTCTATCCCGCCCTGAACCGCCGCCTGTCCATCCTTGAGGATGTGGGACTCGGCTACCTGCGCCTGGGCCAGCCAGCCACCACCCTCTCCGGGGGAGAGGCGCAGCGGATCAAGATTTCCCGCGAACTGGGCAAACGCAGCCTGCCCGGCGCCCTGTACGTCCTGGACGAGCCCACCACAGGACTGCACATGCACGAGGTGGGCAGACTGATCGCCGTCCTGCATCAACTGGTGGAACGGGGGGCCACCGTCGTGGTCATCGAGCATAATCCGGACATGATCCTCTGCGCCGACCATGTGCTGGATCTCGGCCCCGGAGGAGGGGAAAACGGCGGCCGGATCATCGCCGCCGGCGCCCCGGAAGAGATCCTGCGCAACCCCGCCTCCGTCACCGGCGCCTTTCTGGCCCGCAAAGGCGAAGGCCGGAACGAAACCGCATCCGCGCCGTCCTGATCCGGACCGCGCAGCCGGGAAGCAATGTCCCCCAAAGGAAAAGACGATGGTGGACAAACGGATCCGGGGCTGATAGAAAATGGCGGAGGCCTTCTTCCGGCGGACCCGCCCAAAGGCTTGCGGGTCCGCTCTTTCGGCAGGAGAGGAATGTCGTGACCGCCCTGTTGGAATCCCCCCTGAGCGCCTGGCACATGGCGAACGGCGCCAGAATGTCCGCCTTTGCCGGCTGGAACATGCCCATCCGCTACCCTGCCGGCACTATCGCCGAACATCTGCACACCCGCGCCCTGGCCGGCCTTTTTGACATCTCCCACATGGGGGAAATTCTTGTGGAGGGCAGGAACGCCGCCGATGGCCTGGCCCATGCCGTGACCGTCAATATCGCCGCCCTCAAGCCCGGCCGCTGCCGCTACGGCTTCCTCCTGACGCCCGAAGGGGGGATTCTGGACGATCTCATCGTCTACCGCCTGAAGGAGGACCGCTTCATGGTGGTGGTCAATGCCGCCCGCCGCGAAGCGGATGACGCCGCCATCCGGGAGCGCGTAGGTTCCGGCCCCCTCGTGGAGGACATTTCCGCCGCCACGGCCAAGCTGGATCTGCAGGGTCCCGCCTCCTTCTCCGTGCTGGAAGCCGTCCTGCCCGGTCCCTGGCGCCGCCTTCCCTACTTCGGCCTGATGGAGAGAACCTTTGACGGCATTACCCTCCTGGTCAGCCGGACCGGCTATACCGGAGAACTGGGGGTGGAAATTTACTGCCCCTGGGATCAGGCGGAAAAATTCTGGCTCCGCCTTCTCTCCGACGAACGGGTCCGTCCCGCCGGCCTGGGCGCCCGGGACACCCTGCGCCTGGAGGCCGGCCTGCCCCTCAACGGCCAGGATCTCGATCCCGGCCACACCCCGGCCGAGGCCGGATACACGGCCATGCTCACCTCCCAGGTCTCCTATGTGGGCAAAGACGGCGCCCATATCCTGCGGGAAAAACTGCTGCCCCTGGTCCTGTCCGACCGCCGCAGCGCCCGCGCCGGCGATGCGGTCCTCCTGCCCTCCGGCCGGCGGGTGGGGACCGTCACCAGCGGTTCCTTCGCTCCTTCGTGCGGCAGGGCCATCGCCTTTGCCTATATCCTGATCGAGGCCGCCGGAGAAAAGGAATTTCTGGTCCGCACCCCAAGAACGGAGCTGCCCGCCGCTGCCGCCTCCCTGCCCTTCCACCCAGGAGGCACCGCCAGGGCCGCCCTGGTATAGGCCGGAGGAAAGCGCTCAGGCGGCTGCGCGGACTTCCCCGGCCCCAAAGTTTCCGCCCGGACGAGCAAAAAAATGCCCGCAACCCCTAGTTTTTATCTGGCGCCGGAGTCCTGGACAGCCCCCTACATCCTTTCCGGAAAGGAGGCGCGCCACCTTAGCCGCGTCCTGCGCCTCGGCCGCGGCGCGTCTGTCCGCCTGTTCGACGGGCGGGGCCGCCAGGGAATCTTCCGGGTGGACAGCGCGGACAGGGGCAAGGTCGTCCTGCGCCCCGAAAGGATGGAGTCCCTTGCCCCGCCGGCCGTCCGCTGCACCCTGGCCGCCGGGTTTTCCAAGGCCCTGCGCCGGGGATGGTTTCTGGAAAAGGCCGTGGAACTGGAGGCCTCCGCCCTGTGGTTCTGGCAGGGGGAATACAGCCAGGCTTCCCTGCCTGAACAGGAGAAGGAAACCTGGACGGCCGCCCTCATTGCCGGGGCCAAGCAGTGCGAAAATCCCTGGCTACCGGAACTGTCCATGCTGCGCGGCGGGGTTGACGCCCTGGTCCGGCGTCTGCCGGATATGGACCGCGCCTTTCTCCTCTATGAAGGCGACACCGGAGGCAGGTTGCTTAGCCCTCAGGATCTGGCCGGGCCAGGCGATCTGCTCCTCATCGTCGGCCCGGAAGGCGGCTTCTCTCCAGGCGAGGTTCAACGGCTCACGGCGGGCGGCGCTTTGGCCGTCAGCCTGGGCCCGCGTGTCCTGCGTTGGGAAACGGCGGCCGTCCTGACCCTGGGCCTGGCCTGGTGGGCGCGGCAACGGCCATGAGCATCCTCGCCCCTCTGCCGGAACGACTCCGCCCCGGGGAACTTGCCCTTTTCGTCGGCCAGCGGCATCTGCGCGCCAAGCTGGAAAACCTGCTCAGGGCCGAACGCCTGCCCAGCCTCCTCTTCTTCGGCCCCCCCGGCTGCGGCAAATCCACCCTGGCCCTGCTCCTGGCGCAGGCCCACGGCCGCACGGTCACCCGGATCAGCGCCCCGGAAGCCGGCATCCAGCAACTCCGGCGTTCCCTGAACGACACCGACGTCCTTATTCTGGACGAGCTGCACCGTTTCTCCAAGGCCCAACAGGACTTTTTCCTGCCGCTGCTGGAAAGCGGCGAACTGACCCTTCTTGCCACCACCACGGAAAACCCTTCCTTCAGCGTCACCGCCCAGCTCCTTTCCCGGCTGCACGTCCTGCGCCTGCGCCCTCTCAACGCTCAGGACCTGATCCTTCTGGCCCGGCGCGGGGCGGAAAACCTCGGCATCGGGCTGGACGAGGAAAGCCTTGAGATGCTGGCCGCCCTCAGCGGCGGCGATGCCCGCAGCCTGCTGAATCTCATGGAATACGCGGCCGCCCTGCCCGAGGACAAACGCACCCCGGCCGGCATTCGGGAGGCCCTGCCGGAGATCGTGGCCCGCCACGACAAACAGGGAGACAGGCACTACGAACTGGCCTCCGCCCTGATCAAATCCATTCGGGGCAGCGATCCGGACGCCGCCGTCTATTATCTGGCCTGCCTGCTGGAAGGAGGGGAAGATCCGCGCTTCATCACCCGCCGCCTGATCCTTTCCGCCTCGGAAGACGTGGGCCTGGCGGACCCCGCCGCCCTGCCCCTGGCCGTGGCCTGCCACCAGGCCGTGGAACTGATCGGCCTGCCCGAGGGCTTCCTGCCCCTGGCGGAAACGGCCATTTATCTGGCCCTGGCCCCCAAGAGCAACTCGGCCTACGCCGCCTACGTCAACGCCCAACGGGAAGTGAAAGCCGCCGGGGCCGCCTCTGTTCCCCTGCATCTGCGCAATGCCTCCACCCGCCTGCAGAAGGAATGGGGCTATGGCAAGGGATACCTGTATCCGCACAATTTCCCCGACGCCTGGGTGGACCAGGAGTACCTGCCGGAGTCCCTGGCCGGCCGCCGCTTCTATTTCCCCAAAACAACCGGCGCGGAAGCCTCCCTCATGGCCTGGAGACAGCGCCTGATCCGGCGCGCAGGCCGCGGCGGCGCAAAGGAACCAAAAGGGTAGCGCGGGCCTTCAGGGCTGGGTGCGGGCGGCCTGAAGGCCGGGGTCTCATACCATAAAGGTAGTTTTGATGAAGGCAAAGGAAGCCCATGCCCGCAACCCCTGAATGCGCCGCTGACGCCGCCCGGAGCCCCGGCTCCGATCTTTCCCCCTTCTCCGGCGACGCCTATGCCACTCCCCCCGGCTCCTCCACGGCCTGGGGCAGACGCCTGCCCTCCCTGCTTTTCCGCCTGAAGATCCTGAACATCATCCGCGAGGCGGGCAATCTGGCCTCCTCGGCCCCCTACACCGGCGCCAGGTGGATCCAGGACAGCCTGAAGGTTCTGCGCGCCCTTGAGGACTCCGGCTGTCTCCTGCGCATCGAGGGCATGGGCAACATCGACAGGGCGGAAG